>CBFDDG010000758.1:0-1995 GCA_965603505.1 uncultured Phycisphaerae bacterium
CACGGTACGCTACACTGGGGGGCGTATATTGGTGGGTGGGTGCGTCCGCCGAGCCACGCTTTGGGGCGGGGACGCTTTTTGGGCCGCCCGGCCCCACGGGCAACTGTTCTCTCGTTTCAAAGGCCTGCTCGAGACGGACGTCCTGTCAGGTAAGAAGGTATTGATCAACGGACAAGGCTCAGGGGGCGCGCCCATCACGATCGGACTCGTTCAGAGCGGCGTCGTGGACGTAACGTTGATCGATCATGACCGGCTCGAGGTCGGCAATATTATGCGTCATCCTCTGGGCCTGGCGGATGTGGGACGCTACAAGACAAGAGCCATGGCCGACTTCGTTCTGCAAAAGAACCCTGATGCCAAAGTGCGCACGCTGGAAGTGAAGGTCGGCTGGGATTGTTTTGACCTCGTGACGCGAGAAGTCGAACGGGCAGACCTCGTCTACTGCGCTGTCGATAGCCGGAAGGCCAAACGGGTGATTAACAAGGCCTGTGTCCAGGCCGGCAAGACGCTGATCATAGGAAGCGCTTTTCTGCGGGCCTACGCGGGCCAGGTGTTGCGAGTCCGGCCCGGCAGGTCCCTCTGTTATGAGTGTCTTCTCAAGCGGTTTCCGGAGGACGTTTACGATCAGGAAATCTCGAACCCCGAGCAGGCGGAAGAGATCGCCTATGCCGACCACCCCGTCCCTATAGAGCCCGGATTGGCCTCGGATATTGCACCCGTATCCCTGCTGATGGTCAAATTGGGCATCCAGGAGCTTCTCGCCGACAGCCCGACCACGCTACGCTCTCTCGATGACGATCTGGTAGCCCCTCTCTACCGGTGGGTCAACCGTCGCGAGAAAGATACTGCCTGCGAGAAGTGGGAGCCGTTGGACTTTGATGTCGATGGTCTCCACGTCTTGCGGTGGTACGGCATGGCGATCCTGGCGCATCCAGGTTGCAGCGTCTGCGGTGACTACATTGGTGAAGAGTGTCGGGAGGCCGGCGTAACGCTATCCGAGGAGGACATGGCCTTCTTTGAAGAAGGCAGTGGAGGCTAATCCCGATATGGCTCGGAAACACAAGATCCTGAACTACATCGCCCAGGTTCTCCCCGACGAGAACTGGACGCACAACCAAGAGCTGGCTAACGGCGGTGCGCGGCAGGCCGTCTTTCGCGCCTGGGAGCATCTGCTGCGGACGACTACCAACATGCCCCCGCGGAGTGCCAGTACCAGTCTGATAGCGGCGTTTACGCCGCGATATCGAAAAGGACATCGACAGTCTCGATTGCAGCTGTATATCCAGGTCGTTGCCCAGGACGACCCTATTGCCCAGGCCATGGATACACTTATCCGTGGCAGCCTCCTTCATCGGCTGTATCAGTTGCAGCAAATCGACGGCATTCCCTCGACGCCGGGCCATCTGACCGCCCGCTGCCATATTCTTCGCAGGGAGGATTTCATCAGGCCGCTGCATGGTCGGGAGTTCAACCGGCACATTCCGGACTGGTACTACTCGATCAATCAGTTCACGGCTAACGAAGGAAACTGCAATCTCGAGTACGACCGGATTCTCGACGGCGTAGAGGAAGAGGTAAGGATCGTGGTTCACGTGCAGCCGGAGAATGTGCTCGATGAACTTGCTGCCAGTACGGCGTACCAGTCGCGTCTGGAGTCTGTCAACCGCGACAGTGGTCTTTACGACGATGACTTCACCGTGGGCGGCCCTGCCAGCGGCGTCGAAGGGATGTTCTCTAACTGGCACGATCGCATTCGGCCTTTGCATCGACGGGACCCCCTGGCGGATGAGCTGGCGCGAACGCATCGACGTTTCCATGAGACGTTGCACCAGCCTCACCTGCTGTTCAACATTTCTGTGACGGCAGAGACCGAGGCGACCGCAAGGCTTGTGGGATCAATTGTGGCGGAATCCGCCTTTGAAGCTGGAAGCTATCGACTTGTCGTAGGCGGCAAGGGAGATGAGGCGTCTGCCGGTTCACAGACATCGGGAGAGA
>CBFDDG010000759.1:0-1986 GCA_965603505.1 uncultured Phycisphaerae bacterium
CCTCCATCCGGCCGTCGAGGACGTAGCCGACGTGTCCGCGCACGCACCAGTCGGCCTCGACAAATCCGGCCGAGAACTCGACGAGCCTGAGTTGCTCGCCAGGCCCCCTGTGGACCTTCATGCGAACGCCCGGTGCCGGCGTCTCCCACTCCTGCGACGCAAAGGCGACCCTGTGTCTGCTCATGGCTCTTCCTGCCTAACGCGGCCTCCGGCCGCAACCAGAAGACAATGTCGAATAACGAACACCGAATGTCGAATGCCGATGTGAAGAGCCTTCAGGTCTTGTTCTCCCTTCCCTTCATCATTCGGTGTTCAGCATTCAGCATTCGATATTGCGGTTCGGACATGCGCGCAAAACGCGCACATGTCACGACGGAAGGGTCTAGCGGGGGTATCAGCGGACGCGCATGCGTTGGTTATGTCGTCCCTCCCGTAAGCACGCGCAACAAAATAAGTGTATCAAGTCATGTCTTCCGCCGCGGCCGGATGGTGTAGTTCCAGTCACCGTGGAAGGCATCGCGTACCAGAGCGATTTTCGCCCACTGTTCCGCGGTGACCTTCCGACCAACGGGGTACCGACGGCGATCCAACCGGCAGGAGACTTTCAGCCCCCTGTTCGTCGTGGTCTTGGCGATTAAGTTCACCACGGTCTCATAGTCGGCCAAGGGCTCGCCTCGCCAGTTCGAGCTGATGAAGGAGAAGAGCCTGTGCTCGACTTTGTTCCACTTGCTCGTGCCCGGCGGGAAGTGGCAAACCGAGATGGGCAAGCGCAGTTTGTCCGCCAGACGTTGGAGCTCCCACTTCCACAGGCGCAATCGGGACCCGTTGCTTCCCCCACCGTCCGCCGTGATCAGCAGACGTCTCACCTTGGGATAGGCGCGGCGTCCTTCCGCGCGCCACCAACCCCGGATGGACGCCACGGCAAACGTGGCGGTGTCATGGTCGGTCCCCACGTTGACGAACCCTCGGTTCCGTGCCAGGTCGTAGATGCCATAGGGATAGGCTCGCGGGACCGAAGGGTCGGGGAAATCGTGGTCGTTGACTCGCGGGGCGGCTCCCTTCGGGAGCCACCGTTTGCCCCGATTGGCGTAGTTTCCGACCAGCTCCTTTTTCTTGGTGTCCACGGAGATCACCGGCTGGCGGGTGCGAATTTCCCTCGCCACGCGGGCGTTGATGTGCTCGAACTGCGCATTGCGGTCGGGATGCTGCTTGCCCTCGAGGGTCTTGCGGTTGCCTTGGAGGCTATAGTCCATCTCATGGAGAAGAGCCCCCACCAGGCGGCTGCTGGCCGAATACCCCATAGCGGCCAACTCCCGGGAAAGACGGCGTGTGCTCTTGCAGGTCCAGCGCAGCGGCGACTCGGGGTCGCCGCGCGTCAACGGCTCGACCAGAGCTTCCAGTTTCTCTGGCAGATCGGGCTGATGGTGGACGGCGGATTTCCGCCCGCCGCCGGGCCGGCGCACGCGCCCTGGGGGCAGGATGTCTCCTGTCTCGATCTCCCGCAGCCCCACGAGAATCGCGCGCCGGGAGATGCCTGTGGCGCGCGCCACCAGGGAAATGCCTCCGTATCCCAGTGCGCGAGCTTCCGTAGCGGCCCACACGCGCCGCGTATGCTCGTTAAGGCGCGAGGCAAGCGCCTCGAACTTCTGCCGAATCGCGGTTTCCGTCGCCATACATATAGTATACGCGACTCCTGTCCAACTTGCAATAGTTATTTTGTCGCGGCCACTAAGCGTCTCTACGGAGGCCACATCACCGCGCTCGAGTCGCCGCAGTATCTGGAGACGGCGATGGTTCGTGAATGCCGTGGCGGCCTCGAAAACGAGGACGTGCAACTGGGATTCCGCATCGCCGTGATCAGAATTGCCTAGTTGGCCAACTGTGCAATTCTTCATCGTCTTGCCTGCATCGCTCAGTATTTCGCGCAGCCACGACGTGACCCTGCCGCTCAGGGCCTCGTTGCTGTACGGCGATTGCGCAATGCAG
>CBFDDG010000760.1:0-1984 GCA_965603505.1 uncultured Phycisphaerae bacterium
TGGGCGTGCGGGGGGCGTGTCTGGGCGTGCCGGTTGTTGCGCTTGCCACGTCCGTCGGTGAGCGCCCCGCATCATTCAGCCAGCTTTCCCAACTGACCACCGGGCTGCGCAATCTGCCGCAACCCTGGGTCGCGTAAGGCCATAGCCGGTCCGGACTTGCCGCGTTCTCGGGCCGATGTGGCGGGGTGGGTGCAGACACCTTCATCCATGTCTTGCCAGCCCGGTTGCGGCCGTGGGTAGTTTACCCCCGTTTCAAATCGCCGATCGAACCGCGTCGCCCTGCACCCCCCGATAGACTGGCTCTAGGACCTCTAGACCACGGTATCCCACCAGCCCGGCCCCGCGCGGCCTCAGGGCGGCTCAGAGAACGCGAGAGACTGGCCAGAATGGCCCCTGGCTGGCAGCTGTGGGTGGGTCGGCTACCCGCGCTTGTTGAGTGAGCGGCCTCCACGCGCCCTCCGGCGTCGCTCTTCAATCTGGGCGAAGTACTGGGTCCGGAACGCAGCGTCCGATTCCATTCCAAGATGAAGCTGCTGCGTGGCATCGCAGAGTTCAAGCAGGTCGTCGTGGCCTCGGTAGTGCTCCGCGAACTGGGCCATCTTGCCGCCAGCATCCTTCCAGCAGAACGGCGGACCCATGCGCCCCATCAACTCATGGGCGGTCAAAACCATCACCGGGGTGCGCCACTTGTCTGCTTTCGTGCGTCGGCGACCGGCGCGTGCCAAGCCGGCGATTCGACGCTTCTCGGTCGGTTCCAGTTTCTCCCGAAGCGTGGCAAACACGAGCAAGGTCCCCGGGAAACGCTTGGCAAGGTCCCGTGCCCTTCGCAGGTCGCGGGGTTCGAATCGCTCGTTGAAGCTCTTGCACTCGCCGATCACAAGAGTCGGTTCGAAAGTATCGCGATGGCGGGCTTGGCACCACATTGCGAAGTCGATCTCGAACTCCCCAAGCTGATCCTTGAGCTTAAGGCTCGGAGCCCATGTCGCCTCGGTTTGCAGCATCGCAAGGAAGAAACGCAGAGTGATCGCAACCGCATAGGCGCCCTGGGCGTAGTTCTCAATGCTGAACGAGCCTTGTGTTCGATAGGTCCAAGCTTTGTCAGGTGGACGCGCCGCGGGAAACGGAAACGGCTGCAGGCAACGATCGCACGTCAGCTCCTCGGCGAGCTGTTCCAGCGAAAACCAGTTGGATTGCGCGCAGCTCGGACATTGCAGCTCCAGCCCACAACGCAGCACGCCGAGTTCCGTCAATCGGTTGAAGTCTCGCTCTGCGGAGAGCTCGTGGTTCTGATGAACCTTCAGGAGAAGACTCCACAAACGATCTCGAGCAACGGTTCGTCCTCGGGCTTTGGGTTTTCGCCCCTTGGCCAGTTTCTCATCGTCGTCGGTATCTACCGTGCCGTGCGCCATGCCATCGAGGAAGCGAAGCACGTCTGCATTTGCTATGACGTGGGTACCCAGCGGTCCTCCGAGCCGGCGAATCATCTGCATGCAGATTCGGCCCGCACCAGACAACTCGGCGTCCAGCCCCCGACTCTTGAGCCACGCCTGCTGGACGGCCACACCGTCCAGGACTTTCCAGAAGACCGTTCTGTCACCAAAATCACATAGCGTGACGATCCCTTCGGATGTGACGCGCGTCGAGTCTGGTTCGAACCGCATCGTGCCCAGCAACCGATCGACATCTGGCAAACCCGGTGGAAAGATGGTCGCGACTTCGCTTCCGCCGGAGTAATCACGCAGGTGGATGACGTTGGCCCACATCGGAACGTTTGACGGTCCGAAACTCGTCGCGAAACTCGGCGTCAGGCTCTGAAATGCAATGCGCTCGTCCTCAATTCCGCACTCATCCTCAGAGTTGTTGGCGTCGTTCGCCCGACTATCGGGACGCCGCGCCGAATCGAGAGCCGCGCCAGCGGGCTATCCAGGCGGGCGCGATGGGCTGGTCGAGCGGGCGCGCTCCACGGGACAAGATGCGCGGCGCA
>CBFDDG010000761.1:0-1976 GCA_965603505.1 uncultured Phycisphaerae bacterium
CGGGAAGTGAAGGGCTGGTATGGTGATTGTGTCGGCGCTGGGAGGGTGGTCGCAGTAGGCGACTGTAGCGACATATACTCCAGGGCAAGCGCGCACAACGACAGGCAGGAAGAAGAAGCAATGAAGAAGTACCCGGAGGGGGTGGTGGAGTGAGAGTCGAGTCGAGCTGCCAGACTGAAGGTGACCGGGACTACCATCGAGTGTCGGATGGCTCCACTTCGGGGAGGAGAGGCCGAACGAGATGAGCAGGGGCGCAGGGTGGGACGTTTCGTACTTGACTTGGACGTGCCAAGGATGGCACGATGTGGGGCAGCGCAGATCGAGTTGTGGCGGAGAAGCATAGACGGTGGCAAACATAAGCCGAACGATTCGATGGGTAGCGCTATCTGTATGTATCGTGGTGATGGGCCTGGGCGTGTATCTTGTGACAAGGCGCTACAGCGTCCCCGTGGCTCACCCCCAGCGGGGGCGGCCATTCCTTGGCATGGAGACTTTTCGCCGCGATACACAGGGCCGTTACCCGGAGATGATGGACATATCCGTGACAAGGTGGGTCGCTGGGCTCTGCTATACTGGGAAGTACCCGATCTTGCCCCCAGTGACGCGTACTTCGTTACAGATCGTGCCGTCTCGGGCACGGTTCTTCATCGTGGGTGATATGGTTTCTTGCGTTCTCGATTCTCGGCTCACGATCATTCTCTGGCATGAGTCCCTGCGAGAGCACCTGGACAAGATGGCATACAAGGTGTTCTGCGACGGCCGCGGGGTTGAGTGCGAGGTCATGGCAATTGATGTGTTGAAGGTCCCTGCCCCTGTGCAGGGGGTCCTGAGCCGCGTAATGACGACCCCTCCCAGGTATGTCGCAAAGGTCCACCTTGTATGTCCCCCAGGTCTGCATGAGGCTAATGAGATTCGCATCAACGTAATGCGGACCGATATGGTGATGGGTGGCTTCGACTACCTGGTCCTCAGGCCGCGATGGGTGAAAGAGCCTTTCACGATGCCTACGATGCCGTGGGCCGAGCGACCAGGACAATGGGACGCGATGAGAAGAGAGAAGTACCTTCGGTCCCAGGTTGATCAGATGCTTGCGTGCGTGGAGGATCCATATTCTGCCGGCCTTGTATCACATGTGCTTAGGCACTTGTTCGCCGCTGACGTTGATCCGGTGCTGCGATGGAAGCTCCTGCGCTGGCTGGAGGAGATCGACAAGGAGAAGAGGCTTCTGTCCACGATCGGAAGACGTGAGATCCGGCGGCTCCTTCCGAAGGTCGCAACGACTCAGGCGGGCCGAAGTGGTTCTGCTGCGGGGGAACGTCACGGCAACTGAGGGGATGGGGGATCGGCGCAGGAGAACCGGGAAACCCGGTCCGTCGTCGGCGGTCGGCGCGGCAAGCCGGCGGCGGGACGGTCAGGGGGGCGTGCGGCCGCTATGCTGGGGTGTACGCTGCAGGACCTTACCGCCGACTGAGTGTGCGCCTGGCGGGCAATTCATGGGCGAGGCGGACGGCGCGGCCATCGGCGACGGTGTTAGCCCCGGCGAGGGGACCAGGCGCGCGCTTCGCGAGCGGCCGCTGCGGGCGCGGCTCACCCGGCTCCTCGGCTGCGACTTGGTCCGCAAGAGGGCCGGCCCGGAGGGCCAAAGGAGAGGCGCAACAGGTGTGGCGTCGCCCGATGGGGCCCTCCGCGGGTGAGGCCTGCGGCGCGATACATGCTTGCAGACGGGACGGCCTTGGTAGCAGGGCAGAGGCAGGAACAAGAGGCGATCGCGCGGAAGGGATGGGACATGTGGGCCGGTCGGTGTCCGTGGGGCATGACTGCCGCTTTGGTAGTCGCGCTCGCGGTGGGAGCGTCGCGCGCGCAGGATTCTCCGGCAGCGGAGCCCGAGACAACGGCGGCGGTTCAGGTCCTCCGGATCATGTTCTTCCACTCCCTGACGTGCAACGAGTGCCGGAAGGTCAAGCGGATGCTCGACC
>CBFDDG010000762.1:0-1972 GCA_965603505.1 uncultured Phycisphaerae bacterium
AGGCCTGGAATACAGGCGCCAACGTGGGCGAGAATAAGAGTTGCGGCCGATGGGCGAGTGACTTGGAAGGCATTCGGCTGGCGGCCTCCTTTGAGATTCCCTATGCCAACGCAGGCGGGCAGCCCGTGACGGCCGAGAGCGCCCGCGCGTTCGGAGGAAGCCTGGCGCGGGCCCTGCGCAGTATCCTCGAACGAATCGGTGACGAGCAGGAGGATGACTTGCCGCCCGTACAAGTCGATGGCGTGTTTCCGAAACTGACAGTGATGGCGAAAGGGCTCGGCACCAATTCGGAAGCGGGCATCGGGGCGCTGATTCCGTGGGCCCAGAAGCTGTGGGCTGTGGGGTACGTGGCCCATATCCGCGGGCAGGGCCTGGGGCTCTACGAGATCGACGAGGACATGACGATGCGGCGGCATCCGGCCTCGGTCACCGGGACGTTCGCCAATCGGATGCCGCATTGGCCGAGCGGCCAGGCCTTCATTGGCCCCTATGCAATCGATGCGGATGGAAACGTGCGCGTCATCGAGGATCTCAAACGTTTCCGACTGGCGGCAACCTGCGCGCATCTGACGGACCCGGCGAACAAGGTCTATTGTCTCGGCATGGAAGGGCGGTTCTGGGAGGTGGATGTACATACGTTAGAGGCGGAGCAGCTCTTCGACCTTGTCAAGGAGTTGGAGATCACCAACGCCAGGGAGCACTTCAAGAGCGGCTACACGGCCGCGGGCCGTGTGGTCGTCGCGAACAACACGTACGACGAGCAGGAGTTCCTCGGCCAGCGCGACGCCGGGCGTCTGGCCGAGTGGGATGGGGACAAATGGACGATCATCGAGCGAAATCCCTTCGTGGAAGTGCATGGAAGCGCCAGCGGCGGCTCCTATGGCGGGCACACGATCTACGCCACCGGCTGGACGAAATCGAGCGTGGTCTTGCGGGCGTTCGTCAAGGGCCAGTGGCAGCGGTATCTGCTGCCGAAGGCGAGCCACACCTGGGACCACGCATGGAACACGGAGTGGACGCGGATCCGGCACGCCGTCACGGAGCGGCTGCTCATGGACGTTCACGGCATGTTCTACGAGCTGCCGGCGTTCTCCTATGGCGGTCGCATCTGGGGGATTCGGCCCGTCTGCTCGCACCTGCGGGTCGTGCCGGACTTCTGCTACTGGCGCGGCCTGTTCGTCATGGCCTCGGACCAGATCGACCACGACCAGGGCCAGCCGCAATCGGGGCTCTGGTTCGGCAATATCGACGACCTCTGGCAAATGGGCAAGCCCGCCGGCTGGGGTGGGCCCTGGTGGGACACGCCGGTCAAAGCGGGCGAGACGTCCGATCCATTCCTGATGACCGGCTTCGACAAGAAAGGCGTACACATCAGCCACGATGCCGGTGAGCCGGTACACTTCGATATCGAGGTCGATTTCCTTGGCGACGGCAGTTGGCGATTGTACAAGTCGCTTGAAGTCGCCGGAGACTACGCTCACCATGAATTCCCCGACGGCTTTTCTGCCCACTGGGTGCGCGTAAGCGTGGACAAGGACTGCAAGGCGACGGTATACTTCATGTACAATTAGGCAGGCGGCAGCATTGCGTGCACGCGAATAAGGAGAAGTGACATGCAGGTTTCGATCATGAGGCGCGTCGGTCCGGCGTTGGTTCTGTTTGTTTTGTTTGCCTTCGTCCCGACGGCCACCGGGCAGGACCTGGCGGAATTCGAGAAGCGTCTGACAAAATTCACGTTGGACAATGGGTTGACATTCCTCGTGTTGGAACGACACGAGGCGCCGGTGGTTACCTGCTACACCCATGCAAATGTAGGCGCCGTGGATGAGGTCAAAGGGATCACGGGCCTGGCTCATATATTCGAGCACATGGCGTTCAAAGGGACCAGAGCTATCGGCACCAGGGACTACGAGGCCGAAGCGAAAGCGATGGCGAAGATGGACGAAGCGTTCCAGGCCATCAAGCTCGAACA
>CBFDDG010000763.1:0-1967 GCA_965603505.1 uncultured Phycisphaerae bacterium
GAGCAACATCGAATCGCCCCAGGCGCTGAGTCTGATTGTGCCGCATCTGGGCGACCCGGGTACACGGCAGGAGGCGGCCTTGGCGGCTGTGACGCTTTCCGAGAAGCTCTTGAAGGGGCGAAACGGAGGACGGCATGCGGCGGCCGTGATCGAGGCACTCGAGAAGGTGACGCAGGCCGAGATAAACGATAACCTGGCCAAGCGGGCCAAGACGGTCTTGCGCCAGGCCAGAAGCAGGTCCGGCAACAATTAGCGCATCGCACGGTGATTCCCGTGGGTGGCATCCTTGAGACCACAGGTCTTGAGGATGCCACCCACTGAGTTCTTGGTTGCGGATCGCGTACTGCAAAGCAGCCTATGTGGAAAATTCCGCCAAACCCCACGTGCGGCGGGACGTACAAGAGGACGGACAATGGATCTTCGTTGGCCGGGGCGTTGTCCAGGGGTCGAACCAGGTCTCAGGGAAGTCTGCAGGGAGAATGCGGATGAGCAAAGCATCGGCTGAATCGCAACTGACAGAGGACATCCGCAAACACTACGACGTGCTGTCACGCTTTTATCATTTGCTCTGGGGCCCGCACATTCACCATGGCTATTGGGAAGGCAATGAGACGCCTGGCGAGGCGCAGGTCAAATTGATCGAGCGCTTGGCGGCGCGTTTGCAGATTGCCCCCGAGCATCACGTGCTGGATATCGGGTGCGGGTTGGGCGGTTCGGCCTGCTGGCTGGCGAAGACCTTCGGTTGCACCGTCCTCGGGCTGACTCTCAGCCCGGTGCAGGCGAAGGCCGCCGAGAAACGGGCTGTCGAGGAGGGTGTGGACAAGCTCGTGTCTTTCAAGGTGCACGATGCCAACAAGCTGGACCTGCCGTCGGAGACGTTCGATCGCATCTGCATCATCGAGTGCAGCGAGCACATCCATGACAAGCAGACCTTCTTCGGCGACTGTGCCCGGCTGCTCCGCCCCGGCGGGCGGCTCGGACTGTGCGCCTGGCTCCAGGGCAACACGAGCCGGCCCGAACACAAGGAACTCGTGGCGGAGATCCGCGGGGCCATGCTGTGTCCGTCCCTGCTGACCATGGAAGAGCAGGTGTCGATGCTCGAGACGGCCGGATTTCATGAGGTGGATGCGGAGAATATCGCTGCCAATGTCCTGCCGACGTGGCAGCACTGCCGCCGGCTGGTGCGCAATCCGGCGGTCCAACTCATTCTGCATCTCAAGGCCGGCAAACTGCGCCGCTTCGTGGACTCCTTCGAGCTGATGGAGAAAGGCTACCGCGAAGGCGCCATGGCTTACGGCATGCTGACCGCCGCGAAGGACTAATCGCCCGCGAGCCGGCCGGTCAGTTGAATTTGCCCACCCTCTTGCCCATCCGCGGGCGCGTCCTTACCATTATGTTCACGAGCCTTGATGCAGCGATAGGCGAATCTGTAATATGGACGAATCGTTCATCAGGACCGCCTCCGAGCATGAGCCGGCAGAAAAGGCTGCCCTTCGATAGAAAGAGAATGAATCCAGCGAATGACAGACCGGCACAGTTGCCTTGGGAACAGTTGTGGCGCACGGAGGAGAAGATTCCGTGGCCCGCTTTGAACCTCTTTGCCGACGTCGTGGCGAGCGATCCAAGCCTCCCGGAGGGGCTTTATGCGGCATACGAACAGGGGCGTCGGATCTCCCAGCGTGAAGCATGTTACATGGATCTGTACGTTCCGGCGATCTTCGCTCTGGCCGCACGGCGGCTTTCGGAAGAACAGCGCCGGCGGATTGGTGAGTTTCTGATCGGCAAGTTGGTCGAAGCCGGTCGGCAGCATGACGATTTGATGGAGGAGGTACTGGAGGCTGCCTGTGGGACTCTGGGCCCCGTCATTTTGCCTGCGGTTCTCGATGCCATTGAGCGGGAGCCCGATGCCACCGGCGCCTGGTTCAGTTTGTGGAATCTGACACAACTGGCCGTCCAAACCGATGATG
>CBFDDG010000764.1:0-1963 GCA_965603505.1 uncultured Phycisphaerae bacterium
CTACACTCGCCGGCATGATCGCCGAAACGCTAAACGGCACCGGCATCGTCGCCAGCGACACTCACATTGCCGTCAACTCGACAGCCCTGGATGCAGGGGCCCTTCTCAAGGCGGTGCGAGATCGCATCGGGGGCAAAGGCGGAGGCTCCGCCAAAGCGGCCAACGGCCGGCTCGACCGACCTGTGACCATGGCCGAGCTCATAGAGATTCTCAATGCTAAGGATTGAAAGAATGACGGAGAACCCTCGCACGACCCGCAGCTTCGTGACCTGTTGTATGTTCGGCGTCGTTGGTCTATCGGTCCTGACGCCAGCCCTCCAAGCCGATACGGCGACGGCGAGATTCGACCGCGCTCAGGCAATCTGGCCGGCAGGTCGGGAAACGGAAAAGAATCTCTTCGTGGGGTTCAGAGCTGTCTTCGAGTGTCCGGCGCAGCGAGACGCAGTCCTGCGCATCGCCGCTTCATCGCTTTACCGTGTCTACCTCAATGGAGACTTCGTCGGCCACGGTCCCGCGCGCGGCCCTCACGGGTATAGCCGCGTCGACGAATGGCCTCTGGCTTGCCGCCCGGCCCAGAAGAACGTCCTGGCCATCGAGGTGGCGGGATACAATGTTAACAGCTACTACCTGCTGGATGAGCCCGCTTTCCTGCGGGCCGAGGTTGTCTCCAACGGAAGAGTCCTGGCTTCCACGTCGGGTGCGGGCGCCGACTTCGAAGCAACGATTCTGCAGCACCGGCTTCAGAAGGTGCAGCGATACAGCTTTCAGCGGCCGTTCATCGAGTACTACCGCATGAAGAAAGGCGACGATCACTGGTGGGATGAACCGCCGGCGAAGGCCGATTGCGCGGCGGTCCCGGCGCGCAAGTTCCTCGTTCGACGCGTCGCCTATCCTCGTTTTCTGAAGCGCCAGCCCATCGAGATCGTCTCACGCGGCACGCTGCAGCGCGACGTACCGGCAGCGAAACTATGGAAGAACCGCTCCCTGGTCAATATCGGGCCCCAACTGAAGGGGTATCCGGAAGGCGAGCTGGAAGTAGTACCATCGATCGAGCTGCAAAAGATCCGATCGGCAACCAGGAAGACAGTCGATACGCTGTACCGACCCGACAAAGCCATCGAGCTGGGCGAGAATACATTCTCGACCCTCGATCTCGGAACGAACCTGACGGGCTTTATCGGCGCCGACGTCCGGTGTTCCGAGCCAACGACGCTCTACATCACATTCGACGAAATCCTCACGAAGGGCAACGTGGATTTCAAACGGCTCGGCTGCGTCAACACCGTCTGCTATGAACTCGAACCGGGCACACACCACCTGGAGTCGTTCGAGCCCTATACGTTGCGATACTGCAAGCTCAACGTGCTGCGCGGCGCCTGCGAAGTGCGCCACCTGTACTTGCGGGAATACGCCAACGATGAAGCGGCTGCGGCGGCATTCTCATGCAGCGACCCGAGACTGAACCGAATCTTCGAGGCCGCCCGGCAGACCTTCCGGCAGAACGCGGTGGACATCTTCATGGATTGCCCCTCGCGCGAACGGGCGGGCTGGCTGTGCGACAGCTTCTTCACCTCCCGCGTTGCCTTCGACCTCTGCGGGAACACGACGATCGAGAAGAACCTCTTCGAGAACTACCTTCTGCCGGCGCGCTTCGCTCACTTGCCCGAAGGCATGTTGCCGATGTGCTATCCCGCCGATCACGACGACGGCGTGTTCATCCCGAATTGGGCGATGTGGTTCGTGGTTCAGTTGGAGGAGTACCAGGCGCGCAGTGGCGATCGCGCCCTCGCAGCCGCCCTGCGACCCCGGCTCGAAGCCCTCTACCAATACTTCGAGAAGTTCCGAAACACGGACGGCCTCCTGGAGAAGCTGGAAAGCTGGGTCTTCATCGAGTGGTCGAAGGCCAACGAATTCGTGCAGGATGTCAGCTATCCGAGCAACATGCTGTATGCGGCGGCCCTGG
>CBFDDG010000765.1:0-1960 GCA_965603505.1 uncultured Phycisphaerae bacterium
GGCCGATCCCTCGCGGCGTTTCCTACAACTCCTATCTCATCCTCGATGAGAAAGTTGCCCTGATCGATACGGTGAAGGACGTGTCGGTCGATGGGTACCTCAAGAAGATTCGGCACCTGCTCGGGCCGGATCGCCGGATCGATTACCTGGTCGTCAACCATCTGGAGCCCGACCATTCCGGCGCGGTGCCGATTCTGAAGAAGGTCTTCCCCGACATGCAGGTCGTGGGCAACAAGAAGACAGCGGAGTTCGTCAACGCGCTTTACGGCGTCCAGGACGTTCTCGTCGTGCAAGACGGCCAGGAACTCAGCCTTGGCGGGCGAACGCTCCGGTTCTTCCTCACGCCCATGGTTCACTGGCCGGAAACGATGGTGACCTATGAGACCGCCGATCGGATCCTGTTCTCCGGCGACGCGTTTGGCGGATTCGGCGCGCTCGATGGCGGGATCTTCGACGACGAAGTGGACATTCCATACTTCGAGGACGAGATCCTGAGATACTTCTCCAATATCGTCGGGAAGTATTCGCCGATGGTCCAGAAAGCCATTCAGAAGCTCGGCAATCTGGATATCCGAATGATCGCTTCGACGCACGGGCCGATCTGGCGGGCCATGCCGAAACATATCGTTGAGCTTTATGACCGTTGGAGCCGGCAGGAAGCAGAGCCGGGCGTGGTCCTCGCATTTGGCTCGATGTATGGGGCGACGGAACGAATGGCTGAGGCCGTCGCGCGGGGCCTTGCCGACGGCGGCGTCAAGACCATCCGGACCCACAACGTCTCCACCAGCCACGTGTCGTACATGATCCGTGACATCTGGCGCTACCAAGGACTGATTTTGGGCAGCTCGACCTATGATGCCGGCGTCTTTCCTCTGATGGAGAACTTGCTCAGGCTGCTGGGCGGCAAGAAGATCGCGAACCGGGCGGTCGGGCTGTTCGGCAGCTACGGTTGGGGCGGCGGGGCGCTGAAGGCAATGAGACAGTTCGTGGACGAGAACAAGCTTGAGCTGATCGAGCCGGTCGCAGAGGCCCGGTTCACGGCGACGGCCGAACAGATCGAACAATGTCACGAGCTGGGCCGGGCCGTGGCCGAACGCATCCGCCAGGGGCCCCGATAACCGAGTTCCTGTCCGGTATTCCAGGAGCAGAATTCATGGCTGAGACGCAAAGAAGCTGGGAGAAACGGCTCGCAGCGAAACCCGATGAGCTGACGGTGGACTACGTCGAATCGCTTTCCTATGACCGGCGGCTCTACAAGTACGACATCACTGGCTCTCTCGCGCATGCCGCCATGCTCGTTCGGCAGAAGTTCATCACCGAAGCGGAGTTTCGGGCCATCGAAAAAGGGCTCACCGAGATTCGTGAGGAGATCGAGGCGGGGCGGTTCGAGTTCGACAAAGCCGCCGAAGACATTCACATGGCGATCGAGGCCGCACTGATCAAGAAGGTCGGCGAGCCGGGCGCGAAGCTGCACACGGGACGGAGCCGCAACGACCAAGTGGCCACCGACATCCGGCTCTGGCTTCGCGACCAGATCGACACGCTGCGCAAGGGGATCGTCCGGCTCCAGCAGGCTTTCGTCCGATTGGCCGAGAAGCACACCGGCGACTTGATGCCGGCGTACACGCATCTGCAGCGGGCCCAGCCGATCGTGATCGCAGCTTACCTGCTCAGCTTCGTGGAGCAACTCGAGCGGGACTCCGTGCGTCTCGGGAATTGTCGGGACCTTCTGAACGCGTCGCCACTCGGCGCGGGCGCCATTGCGGGCTCCACGCTGGCCATTGACAGGGACAGCACGGCCGAGCAGCTTGGCTTTGCCGGCGTTGCCGCCAACAGCATCGACGCCGTCAGCGACCGGGACTTCTGTGCGGAGTTCATCTTCGATTGCGCCTTGATCGCGGCGCATCTGTCGCGTTTTGCGGAGGACTGGATTCTCTTCTCGACGAACGAATTCAGTTTC
>CBFDDG010000766.1:0-1956 GCA_965603505.1 uncultured Phycisphaerae bacterium
CTTCGTCGCTCTTGTCCCGCGCCTCGATGGACCGACGGATCTGCTTCAGGTCCGCATTCTCTCCTTTGGCGTCGAGTTCGGCCTTGCGTCTCCTGGCCCGCTCGGTGGCATCGGCCGTGAGGTAGAACTTGACGTCGGCATCCGGGAACGCAACGGTCCCTTGGTCACGCCCTTCCGTCACGATCCTGCGGTGCTTTGCCGCAAAATCCCGCTGCATCTCCACGAGCCCTTGCCGAACGAGCGGCGCCGAGGCGACGTGTCGAACCTTGCCCGTCAGGTCGTTGTCTCGGATGGCGCCTGTGACATCCTCCCCGTCCACCCGCACGACCATCTTTCCGCCGGCAATCTCAAAGTCGAATCGGTGTCTGCCCAGGACTTCAAGCAACCGGCCTTCATCTGTCAGATCGACGCGATCTCTGACGCCGGCGAGCGTCACCGCCCGGTACATGGCGCCGGTGTCAAGGAACGTCACGCCGAGCCGGTCGGCCAAGAGTCGAGCCACGGTGCTCTTGCCGCTGGCGGCGGGACCATCGATTGTGATTACCAGTTCCGCCATCGAGAACTCACCGGCTCTCTCCTGCTTCTTCAAGATCGCTGTCGCCCTGCATGGTTGGGCACTGACCGCAATGGTCGCCTTTGCAGGGCTCGCCGATCTTTACCGCAATGATACTCGTATCGTCCACCTGCCGGGCCAGTCCCGCAAAACGCCTGCGGTAGGCCAGAACATTTCTGACCACGTGGTTGGCAGGACAATTCACGAATCGCCTGGCTGCGGCCAGCATGTGGTCCCGGCCCCAGATCTCGTTGCTGAAATCCATCGCGTCGACCAGCCCGTCGGTGTAAAACAGCAGACAATCGCCGTCTCGCAGCTCGACGGTCTCAATCTCGTACTTCGCATGGGGGTCCACGCCGAGCACGAGCCCACCTGTCGACAAGTCCCGCACCCGGCCGTCCCGAATGAGCGCGGTCGGCTCGTGGCCGCAATTGCAGTAGGTCATGGTTCGCTCGGCCGCATCGATCGTCGCGTAGTGCAGCGTGATGAACTCGCCGTCCTGACATTCGAGGCAGGCCATCTTGTTGAAGTTCTCGATCGCATTCCTGGTGCGAATGGCGGTCTTCAGGCCGCTGTTGAGGTCCCCTGGCATCACCCCCGCGTCGCGCAGAACGTCCCGGAATCCCTCCGTATACGCCTGGACCGCGCCGCGAAACCAACTCATCATGATCGCCGCCGGGACCCCCTTGCCGATCACATCGGCAATCGTAATCACGAGCCGATTCTCGTTGATGGGCAGGAAGTCGTAGAAATCGCCGCCCACGTCGAAGCAGGGAATGTAGGTCGCGGCGATGTCCAGTCCGTTGACCTTCGGGGGCTTGTCGGGGATCATCCGCCGTTGAATCAGGCCGGCCAGGCGCATCTGCTCGGCGAATCGCTGGGCCTGGATGGCCTCCGCGTAGAATTTCGCATTGGTGATCGCCAGGGCGCACTGGGAGGCGACCGCCCGGGCCACGATGATATCATTTTCCATGAAATCCCGGGACCTCGGACTGTACAACCGCAACACCCCAATGGGCTGGTTCCGGAACTGCATGGCGACCGTCAACTGGCTGACGAGACCCTCCTTGAGCGTGGCCTCCCGGTACAGAATGCGCCCGTCGACGCGCATATCGTCGATCACAATGGCTTCGCCCGCGAACGCCTGTTTGATGACCACATCATCTTTCGTGACGACGCCCTTACCGCGGTACTCCTCGCTGAGTCCGTACGTGCTGCGCATCTTCAGATCGTTGGTCTCTTCGTCGAGCAGACGGATGGAGCAGGCCTTGGCCCCAACGATCTTCACGGCCGCCTCCGCCAGCTTGTCCAGCACCTCCTGAAGCGAGAAGCCCCCTGCCACCAGTGTGCTGAGCTGGTAGATCTGCTCATTCATCTCAATTTGTTTTCTTACGCTTCGCATA
>CBFDDG010000767.1:0-1955 GCA_965603505.1 uncultured Phycisphaerae bacterium
GCTTCGTCGGCGTATGCCTCCTCGCAATGACATCCTTCTTATCCTGACCCGCCACGTTCTTGTCGTGCACCCCGATCAACCTGCCCCAGGAAAGTGGGTTGCAGGATGGGCCCGGAGCCGCTAAAGTGCACGACTCGCCCTGTGGACGGTACTCCATATTGTCTCAGAATCAGGTGCAATGCATGTTCGATCTGGACTCAACAGGCTGGATTGTCGTTGGATTGTGCGCTTTCATGGTCGGCGTGAGCAAGACCGGCCTTCCGGGCGCCGGCATCCTCGTCGTGCCGCTGATGGCGATGGTCCTGCCTGCGACGAAGTCGGTGGGCGCGCTGCTGGGCATCCTGATCCTGGGCGATGTGTTCGCCGCCTCCTACCACCGTCGCAACGCCCAATGGAAGCTCGTCCTCAGGCTGCTGCCGGCGACCCTGGCCGGGATCGTCGCCGGCTGGCAGGCGATGAAGTACGTCACGAACGAGCAGCTCGCGCCGATCATCGGGGTCATTGTGCTGGTGATGCTCGGCCTGAGCTGCTGGCGGACATACAGGATGGGCGATGACGCCCCCATTCCGACCCAGTGGTGGTTCGCCGCGTTGCTCGGCTTCGCGGCGGGCATCACGACGATGATGGCCAACGCGGCCGGTCCCGTCATGATTATCTATCTTCTCGCCATGCGCCTGCCCAAGTTCCACTTCGTCGGCACCAGCGCGTGGTTCTTCTTCATCGTCAACTGGGTCAAGGTCCCGTTCCACGCGAATCTGGACACGATGACGCTCGCGACCGTCAAGCTCGATCTCATGCTGCTGCCGCTGATCGCCGCCGGTGCGGTGGCGGGCATCATCCTGCTCAAGCGCATTCCGCAGCGGGCCTTCAACAGCGTCGTCCAGATCCTCGCCGCCGTCGCGGCCGTCAAGCTGCTGTTTTGAGCCTGGAACGGTTGTGTGCGACCGACTTTTGTGGCCCGGGTGGGCCAGTGCGGGATCTCGCATGGTAGGGCGAGCGTCCCCGCTCGCCTGAAGAGGTCGTGCGAGGACGCACGACCTACAAGGGCCACAAAACGTGGTCGCACACGAATGGTTCGATCCGGGGAAATTGATTTGCACAAGGCTCGGTCTACGTCCATCATAGGGTCTTATGTGGGACCGCCAGGACGACAACGCCCGCCATCAGGCTCGCGAGCGAATGCTCCAGCATGATCTCCAGGGGCGAGATATCACGGACGCGGACGTCTTGAGGGTGATGGCCGAGATTCCGCGGGAGAAGTTCGTGCCGCAAGAGCACCGCGGGCATGCCTACGCCGATGGCCCGCTGCCCATCGGCGAGGGCCAGACGATTTCGCAACCTTACATCGTCGCTCTTATGACGCAGGTACTGCGTGTGAATCGCGACAGCGAGGTCCTGGAGGTGGGCACGGGCAGCGGCTACCAGACGGCGGTTCTGGCCCGCCTGGTCGGGCGGGTCTACACGATTGAGAAATTCCCGGCCCTGTCCGCCGGCGCCCGGGAGATCCTGAAGGGACTGGGCATAAAGAATGTGGAGTTTCGCGTTGGCGACGGCAGTTGCGGCTGGCCGCAGGACAGGACATTCGACCGGATCATCATCACGGCCGCCGTCCCGGACTTTCCCGAACCCGTCGTGGCGCAACTCGCGGAGGCCGGCGTCATGGTCGCTCCCGTCGGCTACGGCTCCGTGCAGCAGCTTACCCTGGGCGAGAAACGCCAGGGCAAACGAATCGAGCGGTACATCTGCAGTTGCCGCTTCGTGAAACTTATTGGCGAGCATGGCTTTCCGGAGTAAAGGGCTGCTGTATAGAGCGGCAGCATGAGTGTATGCTGTGCGAGTCTCGTATGATCGTTGAGTCAAGTAAACGCCGGTGGAGTGGGCAAACGACGGTCATCATATCCAGCCGGATCGAAAGCTGTTGGTAGCATGCAAGGCATGATTCAGGAAGAGACTCA
>CBFDDG010000768.1:0-1949 GCA_965603505.1 uncultured Phycisphaerae bacterium
TCATGTGTGCCGAGCATGTTCGATAGCTTGAGGGTGGGAGTCCCTTTGACAACCTGATGGAGGTGAAGTCATAGCGAAGCGCAAGGGTGTCGCCGTGAGGCGGGATCTGAAAGAAGCGTGGAGCAAAGACGCGAGCCGATGGACAAGAACCGGATACGAGGCATACCGTGCCGGACGAGCGGGCATGTGACCGCAAAGTCCATCTCCATCAAGGGCACGGGTTGTAAATCCGGCGGTTGTGCGTCGAAGGCGGTCGAGCTTACCTCGGGAGATCTGCCGTTTGTCTCGACTTCGAGACTGGGGCTGGAGCGATCCGGCCTGACCGGGCGGCAGAAGTCAGCAGCGGGCATGGTACGCACGCGAGTGCGGAAGGCCCAAACGGTTGGGAGCGGCCAGTAGGTGGCGTGACTCATGAGCGACAGGCGGCAGAAGACCCAGTGGTATCTGGCCTTCCCGGCAGAGGATACGGGTGAAGCCCCAAGGACTGCCAGGGGAGGGACCGAATCGCCCATGGCGAAGCGCACTGCCGAACGCCCGGCCATTGGTGAACCGTTGATGGAGGTGATTTGCGAGCGGGAGAACTGTAAGCAGGCACTGGCACGGGTCAAGGCCAACCGAGGCAGTCCCGGCGTGGACGGGATGACCGTCCATGAACTATCGGGATACCTCGAACAACACTGGCCGGCGATCCGAGACCAGTTGCTGGGTGGGACCTACCTTCCGCAGCCGGTGAAACGGGTGGAAATCCCCAAGCCGGACGGCGGGGTGCGCAAGCTTGGCATCCCGACGGTGCTGGATCGATTCATTCAGCAGGCGGTGATGCAGGTCCTGCAAGAGCGATGGGACGGCACGTTTTCGGAGCACAGCTATGGGTTTCGCCCTGGGCGTTCGGCGCATCAGGCGGTGGCGCAGGCGCAGCAGTCCATCGCTGAAGGCTACCGCTGGGTGGTGGACCTGGATCTGGAGAAATTCTTCGACCGGGTCAACCACGACCGACTGATGGCCAAGCTGGCCCAGCGGATTGGCGACAAGCGATTGCTCAAGCTGATCCGGGCGTTTCTGACGGCGGGTGTGATGGAAGACGGGCTGGTCAGTCCGGTGGACGAGGGCACGCCGCAAGGGGGTCCGTTGTCCCCGTTGCTCAGCAACATCGTGCTCGATGAGCTGGACCTGGAGTTGGAGCGACGCGGGCTTTGGTTCGTACGGTACGCGGACGACAGCAACATCTACGTTCGCAGCCGACGGGCGGGCCAGCGTGTGATGGAGAGCCTGACGCGATTCATCACGACCAAGCTCAAACTCAAGGTCAACGCCCAAAAGAGTGCGGTCGCCCGGCCGTGGGAACGGAAGTTTCTGGGCTTTAGCTTCACGAACGGCCGAGAGCCGAAACGGCGGATTGCGCCCAAGGCGATCGGGCGGTTCAAGGAGCGGGTTCGGGAACTGACGCGCCGCACGCGTGGGGTGAGCATTGAGCGAATGGCCGAGGAACTGGCCCGGTATCTTCGAGGCTGGCTCGGCTACTTCGGGAGATGCCAGACGCCCTCGGTGCTGGAAGGTCTTGAGGCGTGGTTACGTCGCAGACTGCGATCTGCCATGTGGAAGCAGTGGAAACGTGGGACGGTGCGGTATCGCGAATTACGCCAGCGTGGGGTGGGCAAGGACCTTGCCGCTTGCACGGCGGGCAGCACACACGGCCCATGGCGATTGGCGAACAGCCCGGCCCTGTCGATAGCCCTGCCCAATGCTTACTTCGACTCGCTGGGGATACCGAGATTGACGGTTGGTCGATAGCTCAACCCGCCGAACCGCCCGGTACGGACCCGTACGCCGGGTGGTGTGACAGGGAAAGCGGGCGACCGCCTACCTATGTCGATTGGTAGAGGGACTGCACTTGGTCGGGCGGTCAAGCCAGTCCCCTGCAACCAGGGCCCGATCACGCAACACTCCTT
>CBFDDG010000769.1:0-1943 GCA_965603505.1 uncultured Phycisphaerae bacterium
CATCCACAGGGATGAGGCGGGGCGTAGAGCAGCCCGTTGCACGGCATGACGCCATACTTGCAGACACCTCGGGCCCAGCTATGCCACAGGACATCGCCCGACTCGAGGTCGATGAACTCGGTCCCTCTCCTGCCCACGAGGATATAGCGGTCGGTGGCCTTGTTGAGATAGCATCGATGATGGTGTCCCGGATTCTCGGGTTCGACGTGCATCAGCATTTCACCAGTGGCCAGTTCTCGCTGCGTCGCGAAGTACGGGCCCCACGAAGGTCCTCTCTTTGTTGGAAATGGCTTGAATCCGCCCAGCCAGAGCGACCCGCCGGCAACGAACACGTCCCGAATATTGATGAGTGAGGCGGCCTGGGTCCAGCGAGTCTCTCCGGTCTGGGCCGACAGGGCCGTTATGGTCTTGCCATCGGCACAGAAGACGCTGCCATCGTACACCAAGCGCAAAGGAGCAGAGGACGCGGACCACAGCTCTCGTCCGGTTTCAAGGTCGAAGCAGACAACGTCCCTGCCGTTCTGGTAGAACACGCGGTCACCATCAGCGCACAGACTGTACGTCCTCAGTCCAGAGGCTTTCGCACCATCCTTCTTCCAGAGCAAGCGCCCGGTATCGGCATCGAGAGCAAGAACCGCTTTCTCGCCCTTCGCTTCGGTCGCGCGAAGGCGTTTGACTAACGGCTCCGCGGACTCCCGCTTATGCAAAGGGGACTCCTTCTTCTTGAGGAGTTGTACCCATTTCGCCAGCTCGGTGGTTCGCTCGTCGGTGACGCTTCGGACAACGAGAAGCAGAGTCCCTTTGTGGAGGATGACTTCCTCGGTGCCGCGGGTGTTCTCGTAAACCTTGAGGGTCTCTCCCGTCGCCGCATCCACGGCAGTCAGCGGCGAGTGAAGACCGAGAGTGACATAGACGCGGTTCCCAACGGCCACCAGCTTTCGCTGAAGCTGACGGGGTGTTTGCCCCCAGTTGACGATATGGGGGAACCACGTGCTGATGGGCCTCTTCCAGAGAAGGATTCCGTTGAAGGCGTCGCGAGCCAGGAGATACCATTCGGGAGTCTGTCGGATGGATGCTACGGAAGCCTCGTCCGCGATATAGAAGATCCGTCCACCGGCCGAGACCAACGCATAAATGCTCGGAATATGTTCGTGACTCCGCGTATGCCGCGGCTCCGCGGTCCACTGAATGTGGCGTGGCGGCCTGACCACCGAATCGTGCGCCACGGCATTATTGCTTGCATCGTGAAAATAATGTGTCCATTCATCAATATTTGTAGGCCGCGGCTTGACGGTCTTCCTCCAGAGGCCGTCTTGCTTTGCGTACAACGTACCGCCGGGAGCCAGAACACGCATCGCTTCGGCCATCGGCACGCTGCCGAGCCCGCCAACGGCGGGACTGATCAAACCGGCCAATGGCCGGTCAGCCACAACGAGGTTTACGAGGTTGTCGATGTAAGGCAGCCGCTGCCCGTCGAAGCGGTCGACCGATACCGGGCCGTAAAGGTCAAGTGACCTGATATGTTCCCTTGCCTTGGCCACATTCTTGGCTTCGGTATCCAGACCGTGAACCATATAGCCCCGAAATGGGTCCCCTGCGGGACTGTCGTTAGCGCGTAACGCCGCCGTGAGCTTTCCATCGCCACAGCCAATGTGAACGATTAGACCGCCCTTGATGCCGGTGGTGTCCAGAATCTGTCTGGCTTTCTGGTCGTAGCCCCCGCTCTTGTCTTCGCCAAGAAGACGCGGGGGCTGAGCCGTTACCGCTGATAATGTACATGACATACACAGAATAAATGCACACTTTGTGAGCGCCGTAAGGTGTCCTGCGGAGAACCAACACTTCGTTTTCATGAATACTTCTCCTTCACTGTAAGATGTTGCTGAAAAATTTATGCGGCTATTGTAACAAATATATTCATCCGGAACAATGAACTTTAAATC
>CBFDDG010000770.1:0-1943 GCA_965603505.1 uncultured Phycisphaerae bacterium
CGGCCGAATCGCACCAGGGCGATCTCCATGGCCTGGTGTCCGTCGTACCACGCCTTCTTCGGCGCCGGGCCGATATTGGCGCCCCAGCAATCGGCAAGCTTCTTGGCCGCGTTGTAGAGACGCAGGTCCTGCCCCTCCGTAAGGAGATAGTGGGCGATGCCGGCCTCCAGGAAATAGCCGGCGACGTATCCTTCATGGTCGCCGCGATGCCTTGGCGACCAGCGTTCGCGATCGCTGAGCGTGAAGACCGTTTGGAGATAGCCGTCGGGTTCCTGGGCGGCCAGGATCTTGGGAATCCAGTCCGCCAGCGTTGCTTTCATGGCCGTCTGGGCCTTGATGATCTCCGGGTCCCCCTGCGGATCGATCATGAGGGCGACGCAGATCGACTCAATCGTGTTGTACACCCAGGCATTGGAGAATACGTAGCCTCGGTGGCGTTCGTGGGGCTTGCCGGCCAGCTTGTTGGCCGCGTCGATGAAGTTGTTGATGCCGCCTTCCCGAAGGTTCGGATCGGAGATCTTGTCGATGCAATGCGGAATCCAGTTCACGATCAGGGCCTTGGCTCTGCTGTTCCAGAGAGGACTGTCGATGGTGTAGTGCTGGGTATCGATCAGATCCAGGTGAGGCGATGGCGGCGGTGAATCCACTGTGACCCTCAAGGTCGATGAGGCGCTCAGCGGGCCTTTCCGGGCCGTCAATTCGAGGATATACTCGCCGGTCGCGGAGAAAGTGGCGGTCGTCACCGCCGCACCGGCGTTCTCAAAAGTGACCGTGCCGGGACCGGATTTCTTGCGCCACACCAGCACGGGTGCGGTCCCTTTGCCGGCCAAGGTCTTGATCGCTCCGTTCAGGTAGGTCTTGCCTCCGGCCATGACCGCACGATCGACACCGGCCTCGACCGCCGGCGGAAAATCGGGCGATTTCCCCGAGTCGTAGACCTTCCACTCCAGGACGCCGGTCGAATAGGGCTCGTTGGAATCGATCTCGAGCCTGAGCCTGGAGGCGCGCACTTCGTCGAAGGTCGTCGTGTTGTATTGACTTCCCTTCACTCCCAGACCGGACGGATTGCTTACCGGGACGAACTGGGCGCCGTCCCAGTACAACAGCCGACAGGCTTTGGGCAGGCGAACGCCGCGGCGGTCGTCCCACCAGTACACATCGACCTTGCTCGTACTGATCGGTTGACTCCAGTCATACTGCACCCATTGCGTGCCCACTCGGTTCCAGTTGCCATACGATCCTCGACTTCTGTCACGTGAGCTTCGCGGATCGTACTCATCGTTCAGTGCCGTCAGCGAGGTATCGCCGGAGACGTAAGAGCTGGACGGCTGCGCGACGACCGCGAGATTCACGCCCGAAGCGGCCGAGTCCTGCTGGGCGACAGCCGAGCCAACCCGTCCGAAGACCACCGCGATCAGTAGTGCCAACGTGAGACGAAATGGGAGCGTCGATTTCACCGAAGTCTCCTTTGCCTGAGATCCATGCACTGTCCTGTTCTTGCCTTTCGCACCTTAGCGTTCCGCGTCGGCACGGATCATGCGAATGCCGAACACACTCGCCACGGAGTTGTCCCCGACTGCCTGGAAGCGCACCGTGACTTTTTCCTTGCCCTGAACGAGGCTGGCCGCCACGGGATATTCGACATCGAAGAAGCGCGCCGGCTCGCTGCGTCCAACCTCCTGCTCGGCGACCCGTTGGCCGTCCACAAGAATCTCGAAGCGGGCCGGCCCTCGCCGCCACTCGGCACTGTAATAGGTCACGATCAGGGCCATGGGATGGGCCGGCTCGACCGGCAGGTCGAACGAGAACCAGCTTCGGGCCCGGCGCCCGGGTCGTCCCTCCGCGCGCGTGGGCCGGGCGTCATCGGCGCCCTGATAGTTGTAATCCCGTTCCGGCTGCATCTCCCCGGGCTGGGCATAGGCCACCGTGGCCAGTTCGAGCTT
>CBFDDG010000771.1:0-1941 GCA_965603505.1 uncultured Phycisphaerae bacterium
GCCGAGCCAATGATGCGCCTTGGCAGGGGCGTAGCCGTCCTGAGACTCAGGTGAAGGGCCCGGCCTGAGAAGGGATAGCGAACTGCGCCTGAGGAGGCGTCCTGATCGACGTATTGCTATGCGCGCTCTCGGAGCAGTTCCTCAAACCGCTGCAGTTCGCCGGGCTTCATGTGGTAGCTGTGCTGGGCGTCGGGGAAGCGGCCGGCTTTGACATCCTCGGCGTAGCCCCGCACCGCTTCGACGGCGAGCGTGCCGAGATCCGCGTACGCCTTCGCGAACTTGGGAGGGTGCCCGCCCGAGAACCCCAGGATGTCCGGGGCAATCAGGATCTGCCCATCACAGCCCGGGCCTGATCCACAGCTAATCACGGGCACCTCGGACCGCGCCGTGATGATCTGGGAAACTTCAGCAGCCGTTCCTTCGATAAGCAGGGCGCTCGCGCCGGCCGCGGTCATCTTCTCTGCCAGGTGGATGAGCAGAAGAGCCGTTTCGGCCGTCGTTGCCTCCGCGCGGAACCGGCCGAACATGCTGATCCGTTGCGGGCGGATCCCGATGTGCGCCATGACTGGGATGCCGGCATCGGTAACCGCGCGGATCGTGTCGAGGTAGGCCTCCGTTGCCTCGATCTTCACCATCTGCGCACCGGCTTCGGTCAGGAAGCGTCCGGCGTTGCGAATCGCCTCGGGGATGCTCGTGTGGTAAGATAGGAAGGGCATGTCCGCCACCAGATAGACATTTGGGGCACCCCGCTGGACGGCGGCCGTTATTGTGACCATGAAGTCCATCGCTGCCGGCAGCGTCGTATCGAAACCGAGCATCAGTTGGGCGGCGGAGTCACCCACGAGGATCATCTCGACCGGGGCTTGGGAAACGAGCCGCGCCGTCGTATAGTCATAGCAACTGACTGCAACGATAGCACGCCGCTGTCGCTTGGCTTCCAGCAAGTGGGCAATGGTTATGTGCTCATTCATCCCTCGTCATCCCCATGAAAATTAACAACCTTTCAGTTATAAGGAGAGAACAAAACCTCCTGCCGCCCCGTAAAATGCAATAGTTGAAGGTCGATAATGAGACCATTGCAGAGCGAGCGAACGAAAATTTGACGATTTCATAATTTAACCCTTGAATTTCGGCAGGGAAAGCGTAATTCTTCTTGTGTCTTGGGTTTTCGTTAAAGATTTTCACCGGTTCTCTACGATGTAAGAATCAGGTAGACTGCGGGAAACACCAAAGGCTATCGAAGGCCAATAAATAGCTTTTCATCACCCTCCTCCGAAGCCAGATTCTGTTTAGGGATCTGGCTTTTTTGGTGCCTTGCCCGGTTACTATGGAGAATCTGCGTAACGTAGCCGGTATCCAGAACGGGGTCATTCTTAACCTATGTTCTTTGATTGATGCAGCAGTCCACCGGCGTGCCGTGGGGGCCACAGGAGGGCAGTTGTGCTTGACGGGAAGTTGCTGTACGATTCGGCGGGCCGCGCACATCCGGCGAGCGGCCGCACAGCAGTAGGCATGATGGAGAACGAACAAGAATGGTTCCGCAAATCGCATTGTCCGAGCATGGTCCGCATGTCTCGCGGATCGTTCACGGCCTGTGGCGTCTGGCCGAGTGGAACAAGCCGGCGATGGAAGTCCGCGAGCTTATCCATGGTTGCCTGGAACACGGGATTACCACATTCGATCACGCCGACATCTACCGGGATTACACCTGCGAGAGGCTCTTCGGGGCCGCCCTGGCCGAAGCCGGGGTGGACCGGACGGCAATATAGTTCGTGACCAAGTGCGGCATCAAGCTCGTCTCGAAGAACCGGCCCGAGCACCGGATCAAATACTATGACACCGGTCGCTCCCACGTCATCGCCTCGGTGGAGAACTCCCTTCGGGCCCTGCGGACCGACTATATCGACCTGCTGCTGATTCATCGGCCCAATCCGCTCCTAA
>CBFDDG010000772.1:0-1940 GCA_965603505.1 uncultured Phycisphaerae bacterium
TTCCCTTAGGTCCACGCCCAGGCCTCTTGCAAGGGTCCTCAGTGTTTCGAGCCCCGGGTAATGACCAGCCCGTTCCAGGCGGTTAATTGTCTGCCTCGAAAGCCCGCTTGCGCGGGCGAGGGCATCTTGCGTGAGCCGTGCCTCGTTGCGCAGCGCACGGATTGTCTGGGCCAACCTCTCGCGACTGCGACGCTCTTCATCAAGGTGCGCCTCCGGCCTGCGGATGCCGTCCCACGGCACTGTGGCTGTGGAACCATCGTGTCTCGGCACGATAAAGTACCTGCGATCAGAGGCAATAGACAACTTGTCCCAATCCCAGCCATCGTTCACTCGCACGTCGAACATCTCGCCATCGAGGAAAAGCACCTCGACTGTTCCACGGGGTGACCGTCGAACTCGGAGGATTCGTTGATCGGCAGAATCCTCGAGGTCACGGATTTGCTTCCGAATTCTCCTGGCCAACTTCCGGGCCGTTGGTTCCATAATGAGCTCCGCAGTCCCCGGTGGAACTTGGTGAACTCCGGGCTCCAGGCCTATCGAGACGGCATAGCCGAACGCGGCGGTGCTGAGTTCGGCGGCCGGTCCCTGCAGAGGGATTTCTCGGAAGCAGACGAGCGGTTTCCTCATGCGCGCGCGCCGCTTCCTTTGCCGCGCGTGGAGCAGTTGAACACGGACATGCCTCGCCGCAACTTTCAGTAGCGCGTCGGCCAAGGTCTTGCTGAACACAAGTGCCAGAAACTCAACGTTCGCCGCCATGATACTCATCCCAGCGTTCCAGGAGCGCCTCCTGGTTTTCCCTCAAATAATCCCAAATCTTCGCGGAGAGCCTGAACGGCTCTTCGCCATACGGTCGGAGCGTGAGCAGGTTCACGACCACGTCGCGTCCCTCGCGGCACACGTGCACATGTGGTACTCGGGTCTCACGCCCAGTATGAATTTCGATCCGACTGCCGTCCACGACCTCTATGGTCGGCATCGTGTTACCCTGTATAATACATGTTACATTGTAACATGAAAGAGCCCGGAGTCAAGCTCCGCGTCGGGGACGACCTGAATCGCCAGCCCCCGGAACATGAGGCGCAATTTATCGGACGTCCGCGCGGGGCGTCCATGCGAGCGGCAAACTGCCCTCCGGGCGCGGCAGCGGGTTCGGCGGGGCGATGCTGACGTCGGCGCCGGTGAGTTCCGCTTCGCCGCGCCGATCCTTCGCCACACCGTAACCTCGTGCGAAGTGCCGGCAGCAGGTTGACTCTCTAGGAATACTAGACTATGATTCCTTAGCCCGCGGCCGCTTCGCGCGCCCGCGACAGGACCGAAGATGCTCAAAACCCGCCCCATCAACTGCAGCGCGCCCAATAAAAACCCCGTTAGACGCGATCCAGCCCAAGGTGCTCCAATAGGGGGGTGCGCAACTTGGCCACCTTGCGCACCTTCACCCTCACCCGCGCCGTCCAACCCCCCACCGCCACCGCTACCTCCCCGCGACGTTCAGCGGCATGCTCCCGTCCGGGCGCGGCAGCGGGTTCGGCGGGGCGATAGTGACGTCGGAGCCGGTCACCTTGCGGCGAACGTCGGTCACCAGCTTGAACAGGTCCACTTCGATCCGCCCGCAGGTCGGGCAGGCGATCAGCTCCGGCTCGGTGCGGCTGCGCAGCCCCAGACAGCACAGCAGCTCCTTGCCGTCCGAGTCGCGTGCGCTCACTTTGCTGAACTTCCTGTGGACGTCCAACCCTACTTGCGATATGGTCGTTTTTGTTCCCATGGCTGTCTCCCGGATCACCAATAACCACGCCGGACAGCATACCGTCCGGCGGGAGACAGCCTTTCATGGCATTACGGTGTGAGCACGGCTAGGTCGTTGCGAATCCAGGTGATGCGGTCGTTGTTATCGTCTTCGGTGGAGTCCACCACGGCGACCAGGTCCACGTCGCCGTCCCCGT
>CBFDDG010000773.1:0-1939 GCA_965603505.1 uncultured Phycisphaerae bacterium
GCAGGCGGAAACTTCGCTATGCTCTTGCACGTACTGTCGTCATTGACATTGGCTGGAATGGGCCTCTTGCAGGGCTGGATACGGGATGAAACTGGCGAAAGAATTGGGCTTGATTCACGTGTTTTCGATCGCCTCCGGGGCGATGATCAGTTCGGGCCTGTTCATCCTGCCGGGACTGGCGCACGCGCGGGCCGGTCCGGCCGTGGTCCTGTCTTATTTCCTGGCCGGACTACTTGCCATGGGCGGGCTGTTGAGCATTATCGAGTTGACGACGGCCATGCCCAAAGCCGGCGCCGACTACTTCTACATCTCCCGGGCCATGGGGCCTGCCATGGGCACGGCGGCCGGGCTGTTGAGCTGGTTCAGCCTGTCCCTCAAGGGTGCCTTTGCCCTCGTCGGGGCGGCGGTTCTTATGGCAGGCGTCATTGGCATCCATCCGCACGTGATCGGCCTGGGTGTGGGCCTGGCGTTCATTGTGCTCAACCTTGTGGGGGCTCGAGAGGCGGCGCGGTTCCAGGTGGTGCTTGTCCTGGGTCTGCTGGGGTTGATGTTGTTCTTCATCGCGGAGGGATTGCCCAGGGTCAACGTGCGGCATTTTGAGCCGTTTGCGCCGCACGGCGTGCGGGCGATCTTTGCCACGACGGGCTTTGTCTTCGTGTCGTACGGGGGCCTGCTGAAGGTGGCCAGCATCGCCGGGGAGATCAAGAAGCCCGGTCGCCTCGTCCCGCTGGGAATGGTCCTGGCGCTGATCGTGGTGACGATCTTCTATACGCTGATGATCATGGTGACGAGCGGGGTTCTCGGGGCCGAGCAATTGGACCACTCGCTGACGCCGATTTCCGATGCGGCGGCGGTGTTTCTCGGTCCGGCCGGGAAGTTGGCCGTGGCAATCGCGGCCCTGCTCGCCTTTCTGACGACCGCCAACGCCGGCATCATGACCGCCTCGCGCTATCTGTTTGCCCTCAGTGAGGACCAGCTTTTGCCGCAGCCGTTCAGCCGGGTGGCGGCCAAGGCCGGGACGCCCTACGTCGCGATCCTGGTCACAGGCGTGCTGGTGCTGTCGGCCATGTTCGTGCGACTGGAAGTGCTCGTCGAGGCGGCTTCCACCGTTTTCGTGCTGGGATACGTCCTGGCCAGCTCGTCCGTGATCGTGCTGCGGGAGAGCGGGCTGCAGAACTACCGCCCGAGCTTTCGCACGCCGCTGTACCCCTGGGTTCAGTTGATCACGATCATCGGCTTTGCCTTCATCGTCCTGGAGATGGGGGAGCATGCCTTTGCCGTCACGGCGGCTCTGATCATCATGGGTTTCTGTGTCTACTGGTTTTACGGACGCAGGAAGGCGCAGAAGGAGTCGGCGTTGCTGCATCTGGTCAGCCGCATCATGGCAAAGGAACTCGTCGGCGGCAACCTCGAACGCGAGTTGAAAGCGATTGTCCGCGAAAGGGACGAGATTGCCCTCGACCGGTTCGATACGATCGTGGAGAAGAGCATCGTGCTCGACCTGGATCGCGGGATGGGCCTGGAGGAGTTCTTCCGGCAGGTGTCCGACAAGCTGTCGCAGCACGTCGGCATCGACGCAGACGATCTCCTGCAATTGCTGCTGGAGAGGGAACGCGAGACCAGCACGGTGCTCAGTCCGATGCTGGCCGTGCCTCATGTCGTTGTCGAGAAGCCCGACGCCTTCGATATCCTGCTGGCGCGCTGTCGCGACGGGGTGCGCTTCTCTGAGAAGTCGCCCGACATTCGTACGGTCTTCGTCATTGTCGGCAGTCGGGAGCAGCGGAACTTCCATCTGCGCGTTCTTTCCGCCATCGCACAGATCGTTCAAGACCCTGACTTCGAGCGCAAATGGATGGCCGCTCGCAACGAGCAGGCCCTGCGCGACATCGTCCTGCTGAGCAAGCGCAAGCGATCCCAAACCTGACAATCATGTAGCACG
>CBFDDG010000774.1:0-1933 GCA_965603505.1 uncultured Phycisphaerae bacterium
GACACTCTCGGCCGCTTCCTCCGGGCCGACATCGATCCAGTGGACCTCCCTGAACGTCTTGAACCAGGTGCGCTGGCCTTTGGCAAGCCGGCGCGTATTCTTCTTGATCTGCTCGACGGCGTCCTCGAGGCTCATCCGGTCCGCCAAGTATTCGATGATCTCCGCATACCCGATGGCGCATCGCGCCTGCTTGCTCAGAGGCTCTTCCTCGGCCAGCAGCGATCGGACCTCATCGACGAGTCCCAGCTCGATCATCTTCTTGGCGCGGGCATTGATCCGTCGGCTCTCGATGGCCTTCTCGCGGCGCAGCCCGATGACAGTCCAATCGTGGATCGGATGTTCGGCATCAAATTGCCTTTGGAAGCCGGAAATCGGCGTGCCGGTCAGCCGGTAGACCTCGAGAGCCCGGATGATTCGCCGGGCATCGTTGGCGCTGATGCGGTCGGCCGCTTCCGGGTCGATTTGCCGCAGGGCCTCGTGCAGCCGGGCCGGCCCCTCGCGTTCGACCTGCGCCTTGAGCTCGGCACGGATTCGATCGTCGCGGCCGGGGCCCTCGAAGAGGCCATAGAGCAGGGCCTTGATGTACAGGGCCGTGCCGCCCACGGCGACCACCGTCTTACCGCGCCGGCCGATATCCTCAATCGCCGCCAAGGCCTTTTCGAGGAACACGCCCACACTGAACGATTCGCTCGGCTCGACGACGTCGATGAGGTGGTATCGGACCTGTTGCTGCGCTTCGGGCGACGGCTTGGCCGTCCCGATGTCCATCCGGCGGTAAACCTTCATGGAATCGACGCTGATGATCTCTCCATCCAGGGCCCGGGCCAGCTCGAATCCCAGCCGGCCCTTCCCGGAGGCCGTTACGCCGAGGATCAAGATCATTGACGATTCACGATTGGCCATGTACGATCTACCCTCGCCGGGCGGTTCCACTTTCCATTGTCCCTTGACACCCGACAGCGTCGTTCGTTTCAATAGCAAAAGTTTGGCAAAATGAAGATTGGGCTTACATTTTGCACGACCGCAATCAATAGTATAGGCTGCCTTCACAAATGGCCAACCCCGATTTCAACGCCTCGCTGACCGAAAAGGTTCGGATCATCAATGAAACGCTCGAGCGGCTTCTCGCCGAGCAGGAGGGGATTCCCGAGGACCTGCACAAGGCCCTCTCCTACACGCTGTCCGCACCGGGCAAACGCATTCGTTCGGCCCTGGTCCTGTGGTGTTGCGAGCTGATCGCCGGGCGCGAGAACGCCAACGCGCGCACGGCCGCGGCCGCCGTCGAAATGGTCCACACGTATTCGCTCGTACACGACGACCTGCCCGCAATGGACGACGACGATCTTCGCCGGGGCCGGTCCACCTGCCACAAGGCGTTCGACGAAGCGACCGCGATCCTGACGGGCGATGCGCTTTTGACCCTCGCCTTCGAGCTTCTCGCCGACCGGGTCGATGACCCTGTGCTTGCGGTCGGCCTGATCCGGCAGTTGGCCTTGGCGGCCGGTCCAGCCGGCATGATCGCCGGCCAGATCGCCGATCTGAAGGCGGAGAATACCATCGGCAGCGTCGAGACGCTCGAGTACATCCACACCAACAAGACCGCCAAGATGTTCCGCGGCGCCACGGTGATGGGCGGCCTGTGCGGGGGGGCAAGCCCCGAGCAGTCGGAGGCCCTGGGGCAGTACGGCCTGAAGATCGGCCTGGGCTTTCAGATTGCCGACGATATCCTCGATGTCAGCGCATCGAGCGAGCAGTTGGGCAAGACGGCGGGCAAAGATGTCAAGGCGGCCAAGTGCACCTTTCCGGCCGTGGTGGGGATTGAGAACGCCAGGGAATTGGAGCACACGCTTGCGCACGACGCCGTGGCCGTCCTGGAGCCTTTCGGCCCGAAGGCAGACATCCTGCGCCAACTGCCCCTCGTACTGCTCGACCG
>CBFDDG010000775.1:0-1931 GCA_965603505.1 uncultured Phycisphaerae bacterium
GATTATGATATCGAGCAAAAACGCCGGCACGTTCCTGGCTTGCGGCAAAAAGATTTTCCGGGTGTGCCGGATCAGATGACATCCAGAAACAATTCAAATCGCTGACCCTGTCATTCGGACCGCCCTGGCTGATCGCCGTGGCTTCGTATTCGATCATGACCGGTCCGTCCAGGCCGGGCTTGAACCACACGGTGCAGCCGGCCTTGTCGTCGATCCACAGCGCGCCGTCACGGAGTTCAGCCTTGCCGCCGGCCATCTGCTCAACCTGCCACTGCGAGAGATCCTTTTCGAAGTCCTCCCCATAGAGCAACTCGCCGCGTTCGTATAGCGACTCGGCTTGCGGTTGGCCGCTGACATCATCCGAGCCGCAGCCGCACTGACAGCCTTGGACGACGAAAATCATCGCAATCGACAATGCCGCGATAGCTAGCAGCCCGTGGTGAAAGTCGCAACGATTGAATAATAGCCAAGGCGACGGTATCATGTCAGCAATCATCAGGGAGGATGATCGCATGGCTATGGGCAAACGTCAGACGGATCGGCAAGGGGAATTGTGGATACCGACGGCGGAGATGCCGACCACGCCCGCACACCCGTTCTACCAAAAGCTCAACGAAGTGCTGAACGAACACGGTTTCGACGCGTTCGTCGAGGACCGCTGCGGGGAGTTCTACGCCGAGAAGATGGGCCGGCCGAGCCTGCCGCCGACAGTATACTTCCGTACGCTTCTGATCGGGTACTTCGAGGGTATCGACTCCGAACGTGGCATCGCCTGGCGGCTTGCGGACTCCGTCTCGCTGAAGGTCTTCTGTGGTTACGCCCTCACGGACTCGACACCGGACCACTCTACGATCAGCCGGAACCGCCGGCTGATTGATCTGGAAACGCACGAGGATGTTTTCACCTGGGTATTGAAGGTACTGGCCAAGAACGACCTGCTGAAGGGCAAGACACTGGGTATCGACGCGACGACGCTGGAGGCCAATGCGGCCTTACGGAGCATCGTCCGGCGTGACACCGGTGAAAGCTACGAGGAGTTCCTGACGCGTCTGGCGAAGGCCTCGGGCATTGAAACGCCGACGCGTGAAGACCTGGCCAAGCTCGACAAGAACCGCAAGAACAAAGGCTCGAATGACGATTGGGAACATCCGCACGATCCGGATGCGAAGATTACGAAGATGAAGGACGGGCGGACGCACCTGGCGCACAAGGCCGAGCACGCGGTGGACCTTCAGACCGAGGCGATCGTAAGCGTGACGGTTCAGCCGGCCAACCGCGGCGACTGCGACAACATGGACGAGACATTGGACGTAGCGGTCGAGGCGTTGTCGTCCGTGGGTGCGGAGGAGGAGGCCGGCGAGCATTTGTCGGAGCACCCGCTGAGCGAGACGGTGACGGACAAGGGCTACCACAGTAACCGGACGTTGAAAGAGCAGCGGGAACTTGGGATTCGGACGTATTGCTCGGAGCCTGATCGAGGCTGTCGGAATTGGAAAGGCAAGTCGGCTGAGCGTGATGCGGTGTACGCCAATCGTCGGCGAATTCGTGGCGAGCGTGGCAAGCGGCTCTTGCGGAAGAGGGGCGAGTTGCTGGAGCGGCCGTTCACGCATTGCTACGACACGGGCGGGATGCGACGGACTCACTTGCGAGGTCATCCGAATATCCTGAAACGGTTGCTGATTCACGTCGCCGGGTTCAACCTTGGGCTGGTGATGCGCAAATTGCTTGGGGCCGGCAAGCCGCGGGCCCTTGCGGGCCTTGCAGGTCGTATTCTCGTGAGCATTCTCGGCCTTATGCAGGCGTTTAGGGGCCGAATGTTGGCCCTGGGCAGCCGTTGGCGGCCCGCATCCCCGATTGCGGCGTTCTCCTGCCCCCGGCGCTGCGCAGCCTCAGACCTCGCGAAAAACCGACTTCTACCACGGACTGCTAGG
>CBFDDG010000776.1:0-1929 GCA_965603505.1 uncultured Phycisphaerae bacterium
CCGAAGATCGCCCTGGCGACTTCGGTCCGACCGGCGCCGACGAGGCCGGCCAGGCCGACGATCTCCCCACGCCGGATCTCGAAGTTCACGTCATGGATGCCGGCCTCCGAGGAGAGGTCTTTCACCTGCACGAGGGTCTCGCCGATCCGGACGCTGCGGCCGGGGAAGAAATCCGTCAGCTCCCGACCGACCATGTAATGGACGATCTTCGGAATGTCGAGCTTCTCCACGCGCTCGGAGTGCACGAGCTCGCCGTCGCGCAGGACGCTGACCTCGTCGGCCAGACCGATGATTTCCTCGAGCCGGTGCGAGATGTAAATCACGACGAATCCCTGGTTGCGAAGTCGTCGCACGACCTCGAAGAGCCGCTTCGCCTCGCGCTCGGAGAGAGAAGAGGTGGGCTCGTCCATGACGATGATGGACGCCTTTCGCCGGAGGGCCTTGAGGATCTCGACGATCTGGCAATCGCCGGTCGCGAGATCTTCGACTCGGGTCGACGGATCGATATCGAAGTTGAATTGCCCGTTAAGCTCGTTTGCCTGTGCGGCCATTCGGCTGTGGCTGACGGTAAACGGCAGGATACCTCGGGGCTCGGAACCGAGGAAGATGTTCTCGGCCGCCGTGAGATGCTCGGCCAAGTCCAGCTCCTGGTAGATCATCGAGACGCCCGCCTCAATCGCCTGGGCGGGATTCGTGAAAGCCTGCCGGCGTCCGTGGATTTCGATGGAGCCCGTGTCCGGCTGGTAGACCCCGGCGAGGATCTTCATCAGCGTGGATTTGCCGGCGCCGTTTTCGCCGACCAGCGCATGCACCGTGCCGCAGCGGACGGTCAGATTCACGTCATGCAGCGCCTGGACCGGGCCGAAGCGCTTGGAGATCCCCGTCATCCGCAGGGCGATTCCATTCGGCTCGTCGGTCTGGTGCAGCGCGGCGCTCATATCTGCGAATCGAGCAACTCCCGGATTCTGGGATCGCTGAGCCGGTCCTGGGTGATCACCTCGACGCCCGTATCCACCTCTTTGGGCACCTTCTGGCCCTCCAGATGCCGGATGATCGTCTTGACGCCCTCATAGCCCATCTTGTAGGGATTCTGGATGATCAGGCCATCGAGGTCGCCCTTCTCCAGGCCGTCGACCAGCATCGGCCAGGCGTCGAAGCCCACCATCTTGATCTTTCGTTCGGCCTGCTGGGCCTCGCGCAGGGCCGTCAGGGCGCCCCCGGATGTGGTGGCATTGCACGCGAAGATGCCGTCCACATCGGTGTTCCGCGTCAGCATGTCCTGGGTCACGTCCCGGGCCTTCTCCATCGTGGGCGGGTTTGGGTACTTCGAATCCACGATCTCGATCTCGGGGAACTCTTTGCCAAGGGTCTCGCGGAATCCCAGCACGCGTGCATCCGTGGAGGCGGAGTTGGGGGTCCACTCCACGACGATGACCTTGCCCCTGCCGCCGAGGACCTCGCCGAGCCGCTTGGCGGACAGGACGCCCCCTTTGTAGTTATCGGTCGCCAGGAAGGAAAGGTAGTTGTCCGTCTCGATGGCCGAATCGACAATGACGCAGGGGATCTGCCTGGCGTAAATTTTCTCCACCGCCGGCACGAGGGCCTTGCGGTCGTTGGGAGCCAGGACGATGCCGTCGACCTTCTGGGCGATCATATCCTCGACGATCTGGATCTGCCGCTCCCGGTCGGTCTCGATCTCCGGGCCGTTCCAGAGGATTTCGTACTTCTCCTCTTCGCCGGCCTTGAGAGCACCCTGGCGGACGCCCTCCCAATACACGGATGCCGTTTCCTTCGGGATGACACCGATCCGGCGGGCCTTCTGGGCGCCGCCTTTGCGAAGCACGCCGATCGTGACAAACACCGCGATCAGAACGACGAACAGAGCAATCCATATCGTATTCTTCATAATCCGCACTCCTAACCAATCTG
>CBFDDG010000777.1:0-1928 GCA_965603505.1 uncultured Phycisphaerae bacterium
GCGTCGTAGGGAGGGAAGAATGAACTGTCGTCCATCAGGACACGCAGGTTATAGGCGGCGATGCGGCCATCCGTGGCGAACGCGCAGATTACATCGACCTGCCCATCGGCTAGAGCTTTGTACATCAAACCTGGATCCAGGTCAGCGGTTCGCCCGAAGTCGAAGCCGTACGCGCGGCGGAGACCGGGATAGCCGTCTGGACGCTCCATGAACTCGGCGGTGAATCCCGCTGATAGCCGGTCGGCGACGCTGCCAAGGTCGCTGATCGCCTGCCAGCCGTGCTCGTCAGCGTGCATGGCGCGTACCGTAATGGCGTAGGTGTTGTTGAAGCCCATCGGCGGCAGCCATTCCAGTTCGAATCGCTCCCGGTATGCCTTCGCGACGATCTGGTACACGTCATCCGCGTTGGTACGGACCTCGCGCTTCAGCACATTGAGCAGCGCCGTGCCCGTGTACTCGACGTAGATATCCAACTCGCCGGCGACCAGAGCCGCGTGGCAAACACCGGTCCCGCCAAGGCCGAACGTCCGCTCGACTCGCAGATCGGTGCGTTGTTCGATTAGTTGAGCGACTAGCTCGGCGAGGATTTCCTGTTCGGTGAAGTTCTTCGATCCGATCCGGACGGTGTCCGGCGCCTGAGCCGCTGATGTAGCCGCAGCGCAGCCAACGACGGCCAGCGCCAGGAGGCGAAAGAACCATGCTGCAAGCGAGTACTTGTCGTCGTGAACCATCATTGCTCGGCCAACAGCTCAAGCTGTGCCTTGGGCTTTGCGAATAGACTCCTGACGAACTCGCTCGCAGGTCTTGCCAGAATCTCACGCTTGGTACCGACCTGCTCCAGTCGCCCGTCATGCATGACGGCGATCCGGTCGGCCAGGGTCAGGGCCTCGAAGATGTCGTGGGTCACGAAGACAATCGTCTTGCCAAGTTCGCGTTTGATCCGCAGAACCTCCTGTTGAAGGACATCCCGGGTGATAGCGTCCAGGGCACCAAACGGTTCATCCATCAGCAAGTACGCAGGGTCGGCGGCCAGCGCTCGTGCCACGCCGACACGTTGCTGCTCCCCTCCCGACAAGTCCCCAGGGCGGCGGCGTCCGTAGACCACCGGATCAAGCTCGACAAGTGACAGCATTTCGTGTGCGCGAGCCGTACGGCGGTGCGAGGGCCAGCCCAGGAGCTTCGGGACCACTGCTACATTCTCTTCGATCGTCATGTGGGGAAAGAGCCCGATCCCCTGAAACACGTACCCGATGGATCGTCGGAGCGACAGGATGTCGTGCTGCGTCACACAGCGACCGTCCACGGTCACCGTTCCCGAAGTGGGCTCGATCAGGCGGTTGACCATCTTCAGCGTCGTGGTCTTTCCGCAGCCGGACGACCCAAGCAGGACCAGCGTTTCGCCATCCTGGATTTCAAGCGACAGGGCCCGCACGGCGTAACTGCGGCCCTTGTCGAACGTCTTGGATATATCCGTCAGTCGAATCATGGGGACTCGCAGGAACCCGGCGCCGCAGCGTCGTGAGGCCATCGGTCCCGGGCGAGAATGCCAGCGAACCGGGACGGCCGATAGCGTCGTTGCACCGGCCGCCGGGGCCGGCTGCTGCCCGAGACCACGGTTTGCGATCATAAGCATCGAACGGGTTGGACGCCAGGCGGGCGTTACATTCGCCACAGATATTTCGCACAGAAGCGAAAAACTGAGGCATCTTGCACGGAGACCCAAGACCGCGGGAGCCATAACCGCTTGTGGCGTCAGACGTTGCGAACGTCGCCCCCCCCTCCCGCGTTGCGGTTGACGCAGAATAGATAGTACCATAGCATGTTGGATCGTAACCATCGGATGCGGTACTTGATCGCAGAAGGGCCAGCATGGGAACTCCACTCAGCATGGAAAACCAGATCGTCGCGGCGATTCGCCGGATCATGCG
>CBFDDG010000778.1:0-1917 GCA_965603505.1 uncultured Phycisphaerae bacterium
GCGGAGATCGGAATGTGAAGACTCGGTTTCAGGCCTGTGGGTCTGAGGAATTCCTCGATGGACCGTCTGACCTCGTGGAAACGGTCCTCCGAGAAATCCACCAGGTCCATTTTGTTGACGACCACGACGAGCGGATGCAGGCCGAGCAGAGCCAGCATGTACGCATGCCGTCGGGTCTGCTCCCGAACGCCCTCGGCGGCATCGACGATCAACACGGCGGCTTGAGCCTGCGTTGCCCCCGTGATCATATTCCTGATGAACTCGGCGTGCCCCGGCGCGTCGATGATGACGTAGCGCCTCGTGCGGGTTTCAAAGAAAACCTGCGTCGTGTCGATCGTGACGCCCTGCCTGCGCTCCTCTTCGAGATGGTCCAGGAGGTAGGCAAACTCGGTTTCCCGTCCCTGACTGGCCGAGGCCCTTTCGGCCTCCTGAATCTTGTCCGGCGGAAGCGATTCCGTATCGTAGAGCAGTCGGCCAATCAGCGTTGATTTGCCATGGTCCACGTGTCCTGTGATCACGAGACTGAGGGGGTCGTCGTTTGTCATGGCTTACGTGTGCCCTCCGGCGAATGCTCCCGTAATGGTCATGGCGCCGACAGCGACCGTGATGACGGCCATGACCCACTTCAGTCTTCGGACACCCATGATCCTGGTGCTCCTGGCCGAGAGCGGGACCGCGAAGACTGCGCCGCCGATCACCCAGGGCGCCAGCCTCCAGTCCACGATCTGTTTCGAGACCAGCGAATACGTCATCACACTGACCAGGCAGGTCAATCCCCTGGCGAGGGAAGTGATTCCGACGGCGCTTCTGCTCTCCACGCCGGAGAGCACTTGCCCGCTTGTTACCACTGGGCCGTACCCGCCCCCGCTGATGGCCTTGTTGAAGGAGGCGACGACGCCGAGCAGGGCGATTCGACGCCACGAAAACGGAAGCCGTACGTTGACACACGTCAAGACGACGATCCCCATTACCAGGACCATGCATCCGATATAAAGTGTGAGCCAGAACTTCGGGAGGTTCACGGCCACGAGCACCGCGGCGATGGCTCCGATGACGCTGCAAGCCGATAGTAACAGAGCGATCTTCAGATGCGAGGGGACTGTTTTGCGAAATGTCTCGATGTAGCGGAGCGGTTTGAGCATCTCCGTGATTTTGAATAGGTCGATCGAAGCGGGCTTCAAATCCACGTTGCCCTCCCGATGGTGGAAGAATCCGCCGAGGAGCCCGCAGATGAGCTGAGACAGCAGAACCACCGGGACCACCTCCATCGGGCTGAAGCCCAGAAACAACAGCACGGGCGTCAGGATCGTCCCGTAGCCCATGCCCACCGTCAGATCCACATAGGCACAGGAGAAACTCAGCGCGACTACGCCCACGATGGTTTGGAGGGGCAATTCAGGCACGCGATTCTCCTAATCACATGTAGCCAAGGGAACGCAGCTTCTGCATCGTGTAATCGTCCTCTTTATCCTGCGCCCGGCCGCTTCGCTCGGAGATCCTGGACGTCTTGAGCTCATCGATGATCTTGTCGATGGTGTCGGCCTCGGAATCGACCGGCGCGCAACAGGTTTCACAGCCGATACTGCGATAGCGTTTGCCGTCTCTGGCAAAATAGAGATCGACCACGGGGAGGTTCTCCCTCTTGACGTACTGCCAGACGTCGACCTCACGCCAGCCCAGCAGCGGATGGATCCGGAAGTGTTCGTCCTCGGCAGCCCGCGTTTTGTACTGGTCCCACAGTTCGGGCGGCTGGTTCTGGTAATCCCACGCGAAAGCCTCGTCCCTCGGGCTGAACACGCGCTCCTTTGCCCGGATTCCATGCTCGTCGCGTCGGATGCCGAGGTACAGGGCCTTGAAGCCCCTGTCGGCAATCGCCTCTCTCAGCGCAACCGTCTTGAGCTCATGGCAGCAGCCGAA
>CBFDDG010000779.1:0-1913 GCA_965603505.1 uncultured Phycisphaerae bacterium
TCGGCGGGGCTGGGATCGCCGGCGGTTCCACCACCCAGTTTCCCGGCCATGACCGCCGCGATCTCGTCCGCCGTGAGCACGTGATCGTAGATCCGGAAATCATCCAGTCCGCCGTTGAAGTAGGGATCGGCGGAGTATTCTGAGCGCGCCAGCCAGTGTTGTGTCGTCTGGCCCAGGTCGCGCGGGAAATACCTGGCTGATGTGTTCGTCGCGGCGGACTGCCCATCGATGTACAGCTCGTGGATTGCGTTTGTCGCGTCCATGGTCACGGCCACGTGATGCCACCCAGTGGGCAGGGCCTGGGCTGCGGTCGTCTGATCTTCATCGTTGTAACTCGATATTGTAATCGCGAAACGCAGTGCACTTGTGTTACCGTTGTTCGGCGTAAGGAACATGTTGAATGTTTGGCCGGTGCCGATGTCCCAGATCCGCTGCCAGTCGCCACCCGCGCCGGACCAGTTAGCCCATATGGCCACCGTGCAGTCGCCCAGCGAGCCGATCAGCGGGCTGATCGGCAGGTCGACGTAGTCGTCGACACCGTCGCACTGCAGTGCCCCGCCGATCTGCCCGGGCGTCCATTGCGCACCGCCCATGACCGCGCCGTGGTTTCCGCTGGGCGATGAATCGGCGGCGGTTGTCCCCGATGTCTCGTCCAGCTTCCACCAACCGATCGGGCCCTGACCCGCGGCATTTGCCAGGCATGGCCCCAGCAGCGATAGAGTCAGAGTCAGATATATCGTCTTCTTGCACATGACATTCCTCCTTCTTTGACCAAACCCTTGGTACCCGTAATCTCAAATCGATCAGCGATCACCGGCCAGGTAGCGAATCTCCGAGCAGGATCAAGGGAATACAAATCAGATAGATCAGTTCTCTACGCATGTCCGTCCTCCTTCCCAAAGATATGGTTGCTGCTGCTGCGTCTGCATGCCCAAGGCGCAAACCTCTATCGGCCACCGCAGCACGGCCGCCGATGTTGAATGTATTATGCCATCCTCCCGTAAGAATCGATCACCAAATTGACGTATTCACCTCCTTTCCGCGACCGAAAGCAGAGGATCGACAGGCCGGATCGCACCTAGATGCAATAGCAAACAGACCAGATCCGCCCGGAGCGTCCGGTCTCTTGCGTTGGCACGCGCACAAGGGAAAGCACTGCCTCAGTCTCTCCGCCTGCGCCAGCATGTGCGAGCCTGATTCTGCCTCCAACCGATTGAGCCGTCTCCACTTTTCGATAAGGGCTGATCTCTCAGCCATCATACCAAGCGAGTCCATTCGCCTGTTTGCTACCACCAATGGATCGGGTTTGGCAGTTGGTCCCTTCGAACAATCATTCGACTGAAATTACGCTTCTCCAGATGCCCATCCACAAACAGCAGGTTGGCGCCGTCCGGTTTGTCCCCGCCGGAGATGTGATTCGTACGGTCGTAGAGTTGGTGCCGGTCATATAAACCGCCCCGCACTTCCACAAACGAGGCTGTCTCGGGATCCGTGCCTGTGCTGATCGTGGCGTCGAGGACAAGCTCCGTTTCCCCAGGGTTCTTGACGTCCAGGTTCTTGGGCCATTTCCAACTGTCCGGCATGTCCAGCGGCCTCTGGTTGTCTGGCCGGGGGTTCGTGGTATCCATCAGCCAGAAATAGCTGGTGACCCGATAGTACTGGTCCCGCCGGTCCTCGGGCTCGGGAACCTCCTCAATTCGGGCCCCGTACCGTGGGTTGGAGGAATACTGCCAGACGATCGCCATATCACCGTTCTTGGTCGGGTCGGCGGGGCAATAGAACGTGTGGCGGTCACCGCCCGTGGCGAGAATGTAGTCGGTCGTGCTGTAGGCAATGTCCCACCACCAGTACCCGGGATTGGCGTTCAAGGGCAGTTTCCCGTCGTAGTCGCCGCCATACATGTGCAGACTGAG
>CBFDDG010000780.1:0-1907 GCA_965603505.1 uncultured Phycisphaerae bacterium
TCCCATCCCGGACCCGTTGGCCTGGCTGCCGGATCTGGATGTGGCCTCGATGGATCCGCTCAACGCGGGCAGTCCGTATGGGATGGTGGTCCAGGTGGACCCGGCGACGGGGATCCCTCTGACGGACGCCGCCGGGGCATACATCCCGGCGGTCGACAGCAACGGCTTTACCTTTGACGTGAGCGCGGCCAAGCCCATCAGGAGCAGCACCATCGAGGCCTTCGGCCAATTAGTCGGCGGGGTAAGGCAGACGCTGACGGTGACGCCGGGGTACTATCCCGGAGGATTCAGTCAACAGAACTCGGGCTCCGCCTTCAACACGATCAGGATGCTGCCCGGCGTCTACGCCGTTGGCGGCGGCGCCAGCAACGGCGACAAGTCCGGCCTGATCCTCAATGGCGGGGCGCTGGATGCCGAGAGGGTGATGGTCTACGTGACGAACTCGAGCCTCGATAACACGGGCAACTGGGGCCGCGTCGATATAGCCGGCAACTACGAGTACATCAATCTTACGGAATACGAATACCTCACGGGCGATCCGGCCTATTACCAGAAGTACGACTACCAGAACTACGGCAATGCCGGCATGGCGATGTTCCAGGACCGCGAGAATCCGATGGATGCCGTGATCCTCGGCGGCGAGGACAACATGGTCATGGGCGGGACGCTCTATTTCCATTACACGGGGCAGCCGGCTGGCATGGTCGAACCGGTTCCGCTGGGCACGCCGTACGTTACGGTGGAAGTGGGCGGCACCAGCGGCCAGACGGGCATCCAACTGATCACGGACAAGGTCCTCGTTCACGGCGATGCGGACCTTCTTATCAAGTATGACGGGCGGAACTTCCAGCCGGCCAATGAGGCGCTTCTGGTGAAGTAGTGGCGGCCTGGAACCCGACGAGGGAGAAGGGGGGCTGGAACCCGATAGATGTTAGCATGATGAGGCGACAGGGGAGATTGCCCGCGACCCCGAGATACAATCGATGATCGTCGAATAGGTGGGTGGAGCAGCAGGGTGATATCTGGGATAGAGAGGCAACGATGGTAAGGGAGTGGCAAATGCTGTAGGGGAGTGGCGACGATGTTCAAGAAGAAGTACACCCTGCTGAAGTCGCAGAAGAAAGAGGTCTACGAGATCCTGACGGACAACGGTCTGGAGCCGGCGGCGTTCTCGTGGTCGAAGGAGGAGATCGCGGACGCCCTGATTGTCTCGCGGCTGAATTACCGCGACGGGCAATATTTCTTCCAGTTTTCCTCATACGAGATGAACGCGTGGTGCGTGGCGGCGCCGGGGGCGTACCGGTCGATGGACTACGAGTATCCGAAGAACTGGCGCGAGCAGGTGGGGATCTTCCGGAACTGGACGCACAGCCTGAAGCGGGAGCTGGATTCGTCGGACCCGTGGGCGGAACTGGAGAAATACAGAGTCGTGCTCGACGGGGAGCTCGCCGAGCAGATCGTGAACGAGCCGATCCCGTCGGTGGAGGCGGACCGGATCGCGCAGGGCCTGGTCCGGCTGGAGGGTCAGATCGCGGAGGCGTTCTCGCCGAACAAGTCCCAGAATGCGGCGATCCGCACGAAGCTCGGCTACTTAGCCGAGGCCGCCGAGCGGCAGCGGAGCCGCGACTGGATCTACACCATGCTTGGGGTTTGCAGCACGATCGCCGCAGTGCTGTCGGTGCCGGAGAGCGGCACGGCGAAGCTGTGGGGCCTTTTCGAGACCGAGTTGCGGCCTTTTGCTCGCTTGCTGCCCGGCCGGGCGGCGGCCACAACGGAGCCTGCCCCCAAGCCTGGAATCGCGGAGATCCAGCCCCGCCCAACGAACGCGGCAAAGCACAGGAACGGCCTCAAGACCTTCTTGGGCCTGTAGGGGACCGCGCCGCGAACGTCGTCTGCAACCGTCCCAC
>CBFDDG010000781.1:0-1899 GCA_965603505.1 uncultured Phycisphaerae bacterium
CGGTTCCTGGGCACAACGGCGGCAACCGTCGCGGCGGCCGCCGGATTGTCCTCCTCCGGCTGTTCCGAACCAATGGCACGCTCGTCCGGCCGGGCCGCGCGCGGACTCATCGGAGACGGCGCGGTCATCCTGTTCCAGGGAGATTCGATCACCGATGCCGGTCGGAACCGGCAACGGCAGGACAATGCCAACGATGCCGCAGCCATGGGCGACGGGTATTCCTCGATCATCGCTTCGTACTTGCTGGCCAGAAGACCGAATGCGGGACTGAAGTTCTACAATCGCGGGATCAGCGGCAACAAGGTCTTCCAGCTTGCCGAGCGGTGGGACAGCGACTGTGTCGCGCTGAAGCCCGACATCATCAGCATCCTGATCGGCGTCAACGACATCTGGCACACGCTCAACGGCAGCTACGACGGCACGGTCGAGGTCTACCGAAGCGACTATCGGACCCTGCTCGAGCGCACGAGGCGGGAGCTGCCCGCCGCGAGGCTGGTCATCTGTGAGCCCTTCGTGCTCCGCTGCGGGGCCGTCACCGAGGATTGGTTCCCGCAATTCAATCGGTACCGCGTCGCCGCCCGGCGCATCGCGCTGGACTTCCAGGCCGTCTTCGTCCCCTTTCAAGCGACGTTCAAAATGGCGCTCCGGACCGGCCCGCCCGAGTACTGGGCGGCCGACGGCGTGCACCCGACGATGGCCGGCTCGTATCAGATGGCGAGAGCCTGGCTCGATACCGTCTTACGGATAATGGCGTAGCCGAACTTACGGCCGGCACCGGCGGCTTCAGCCGCTGCCTGCATGGCGGAGTGGCGGGCGCGTGTACAAACATCTTGGCACTCGGGTGGGAGAGGATGTGTGCGACTACGTTCTCTGGCTCCTTGCAGGTCGTGCGTCCCCGCACGACCCCTTCAGGCGAGCGGGGACGCTCGCCCTACCACGCGAAATCCAGCACTTGCCCACCCGGGCCACAAGAGTTGGTCGCAAACGGGGAGGATGAATTACCCATTTTAGCATTGGACTCGCCGCCGCGCAGGCGGTATAATTCCGGTTTTTCTTGCGTTCCGTAAAACAACTTTGAATGAGGAGACTTTGATTATGATCACTGGCAGGCAGTTATGCACCGTGTTGGTCGGCACGATTCTGGCGGCTATCCTCCCGGCCGGCTTCGCCCAAGCGGCGACGGATGTCAACGACTTCAAGACCGAGATGGAGAAGGTCAGCTATATCATCGGCACGCAATTCATCTCTCAACTGAAGACACAAGGGATCGAGGTGAACGTGGACCTGCTCATCCGCGGCATCCGTGACACCCTGGCGGGCGAGAAGTCCCCCTTCAATGAGCAGCAGCAGAAGCAGATCATGATGAGCTTTCAGCAGCAGTTGATCGCCAAACTCAGAGCCAAACAGGAGAAAGAAGCCATGGAGAAACTCGGCGAGGAAAACGCCTGGAAACTGAAACTCACCAAGCCCGAGATGATGACGTTCGATCCCGAGAAGGAATACTTCTGGCTCCTGGAGACGAACAAGGGCAATATCAAGGTCAAGCTGATGCCCGACGTGGCCCCGATGCACGTCACCAGCACGATCTTCCTGACAAACAAGGGCTTCTACGACGGCACAACGTTCCACCGCGTGATCCCCGGCTTCATGGCGCAGGGCGGCTGTCCGCTCGGCACCGGCAGTGGCAGCCCCGGCTATAAGTACGATGGCGAGCTCAGCCCGGACGTCAAGCACGACCGCCCGTTCCTGCTGAGCACCGCCAACGCCGGCCCCGGCACCGACGGCAGCCAGTTCTTCATTACCTTCAAGCCGACCCCCTGGCTCGACGGCAAGCACACCATCTTCGGCGAGGTCGTCGAGGGCCAGGACACCGTCCAGAAGCTGGAGGCCGCCGGCACC
>CBFDDG010000782.1:0-1898 GCA_965603505.1 uncultured Phycisphaerae bacterium
GCGCGCGGAGGAATGAAATGAATGCACCATGGCGACACATTCGCGCCGGGGGAATCGGCCCGGGGCGGTACACCCGCCCTGGGTGTCAGGCTCCACGTTCCGATGTCCGCCGATCTCCGGGTGGTGTGGATGGACAAACGGTCGGTCCACAAGCAGAGCCTGACCGATTGTTCACGAAAAGATCAGCACGAGCACACACAGCGTGTGCGTGAGAATGGATGAGCGCAAGAAAACCGTTGGGGCTCTTCAGGAAGCCGCGGGTCGGGACAGGCCCGCGAATCGATCCGCGGCGAGCTTATGCGTCGGACAGTCGCAGACCTTTGTGCGCCGGGATGAAATCGATCAGCGCGAAGTCGGTTCGCACGGTTCCGACCGCTTCGCCTCGCTGGACGATCCGCTCTTCACGGATCGTTCCGAGCCGATGGGGAGCGGTCCTCAAGTAGAGCACCTTGCGCGGGTCGATCCCCATGATCCTGGCCGCGGTGGCGTCGGCGGCAACGAGGTCCGCGCCCATCACGATGACGCCGGCGGGTTTCGGCGTGCCCATGATCGGGCCATCGCCTTCCATCCCGACGATGCCGTCGATGATGGCCAGATGCGGCTTCACGGTCGCGTTGATATCGAGGATGGACGGCTCGATCCCGGCCCAGTGAAAGACGTTCTTGGGCCACCCGTAGACGATGCCCGGCATCAGGCCGAAGAGGTTCTTCATGGAAAGCGTCACGCCGACCCAGTGATGCGTCTTCATCTTCGGCATCGAGACGACCCAATCGACCTGCTCCACCGTCGCCGGCAGGGTCAGCGTCTTGAAGTGGCTCATGCCGCCCGCGTTCGGTCTGACGATCAGGTCGTCGTTGTTCAGATCGACGAAGGGCGTCTTGGACTCGATGAGTCCCCCGACCAGCTCGGTTTCTTCCAGGAGCCTGGCCGTGTCCCGGCGGTTCCCGGACGCTTCACCGATGACGACACCAGCAGCCCCGAACGCCCGGAAAGCCTCGGCCGCCGCAAAGATCACTTCCGGTTGCGTGCAGATGTGTCTCGCACCGCGCACGGTCTCAATGAAATTCGGCTTCAGGAGGATCCGCTTTCCACGGACCTCGCGAGGACCCACACCAAGGCTGCGAAGGCCGGCCTTGATGATGGGAACCAGGTCGGTCCGGTAGGAGGATGCCCTGGCGACAAACACCGCAGATCTCGACGCTCTTTCCTGCAGGTGCTTGCGAAGAAAAACACCCGTCGTGCCGATGGCCCCGGCCGCCAGCGCGTCGGCCAGCAGCCTTCGTCTCGATATCTTCCCTGAAAACCATTTATGGGCATTCGGATGGTTCATTTGTCGCCCCGTGACGGCATCTCTTCGAGGAACTGCACCAGTCCCGCCTCGCAGTGCCATGCCAGCAGCAGCAGGCTCAGCGAGACCGTGTCGAACGGACCCAGCCGTTCTTGTCGAGCCAGTACGTTCGCAATCCGCTCTCGCGGCTGCGGGAGTACCTCCTGCCAGGCATGAAGGCCCAGGATCGCCCAGGCGAGTGACATCGGCGTGTCCAGATTCGGCAGTTGGGATCGCAGGTAGGCGATGCTCCGCTCGACGGCGGCCTTCGACACGAGTCCCGCCAGGGCCTGGAGACTCAGGCCGGTGGTGTGCGGCAATGGTCGCATGGGCCGGTCGAAGACGAAGGTATTGCCGAAGTTCCAGCCGCCATCGGGCAGTTGGCGATCCAGCAGCAGGCGAATGGCGTCCTGGGTGCGGCTGTGATCCATACAGGCGCACGCCCGCAAGGCCATGAGGGCGTACGCCGTCGGCTCCGTCCAGGCGTGCGTCTTGGCAATCCACGGCCAGCCTTTGATGCTTCCATCATGCGTTACATACGGGTCCGGCTCATCCGGGCCCTGCTCCAGGT
>CBFDDG010000783.1:0-1898 GCA_965603505.1 uncultured Phycisphaerae bacterium
CCTGGATCTCTACGCCAGACTGCGCACTGAGGACGGCAATCTGTTCCTGTCGCCGTACAGCGTCTCCACGGCCCTGGCCATGACCTATGCCGGCGCCCGGGGCGAGACGGAGCGCCAGATGGCCGATGTCCTGCACTTCACTCTGGGGCAGGAGCAGTTGCACCCGGCCTTCGCGGTGCTTGAATCGTCGGTCAAGGCCGCGGGTGACGGCTCGGGTTGCACCATCCACGTGGCCAACTCCTTGTGGGGCCAGCAGGGCTACGGCTTCCTCGAGGAGTTTCTCGCCCTCAACAATAAGCACTACAGCGCGGGCTTCCGCGAGGTCGACTTCGTGCGAGCCACCGAGCAGGCCAGACAGACGATGAATACGTGGGTGGCACAGCAGACGCAGCAGATAATCAAGGAGCTGCTGCGGAAGGGTGACCTGGATCCCGCCGACGTCCTGGTGCTGACCAACGCGATCTACTTCAAGGGAGATTGGGTCAGCAAGTTCGACCTGAAGCGGACACGGGACGCTCCGTTCCGGATCAGCCAAACCGATCAGGTCATCGTGCCGATGATGCAGCAGTTCCGCCGGTTCGCGTTTGCGGCCGCCGACGAGCTCGACCTCCTCGAACTGCCCTACGCCGGCGATCGACTGTCGATGGTTCTGCTTCTGCCGAAGAAGGTCGGCGGACTGGCAGCGTTGGAGCAGTCACTGAGCAAAGAGAATCTCGATCGGTGGCTGGGACGGCTGCGCCAACAGCCGGTGCGCGTCAGCCTGCCGCGTTTCACGCTTGGCTCCCGGTTCGATCTGACCAGGACACTGGCAGCGATGGGGATGTCCGACGCGTTCAGCGGTGCGGCTGACTTCTCGGGGATGACCGGCCGGCGCGACTTGTTCATCGGGCTGGTGATCCATGAAGCGAAAGTGGAGGTAAACGAGGAAGGCACCGAGGCCGCGGCGGCTACGGCGGTCAAGATGAAGAGAGGCGCCCCGCCCGTCAGCTTCACCGCCGACCACCCGTTCCTCTTCCTGATCCGCGACAAGCAGACCGGGAGCATCCTGTTCATGGGACGAGTAGCGAATCCGAAGTAGGGCGGGCGTTGCCCCTCGACCCGATTTTGACTGGCCCAGGCGCCGCCGGCGGCGGTGTCTGGGCCGGTTTTCCTGCGGTAGAATCCCCCTTCGCGCCACGCGCTGTAGCTGGAGCCGACGGAACGACGGCACCTTACGTGTCGACTGGAGGATCACGATGAGGAATAGGAAAGTCGGCTTGATCGCTGTGTCGGCAGCAGGTCTCTTGGTGGTTGCCGCGCTGGCACAACGTACCGGGCGCGAGAGACGGCCGGGTCGCGAAGACGCCGAGTCCTTTCAGCGCCCGCCGCTGGCCAGGAACGAGGCAGAGAAGAAGATCCTGAGTGTGCTGGACGACCTGCATCGCAATCAACGACGCGGCATGATGAACATCCCGGTCGAGGATGGCCGCCTGCTACGGGTCCTCACGGAGACGATCGGGGCGAAGCACGTCGTCGAGATCGGCACTTCCAATGGCTACTCCGGTATCTGGCTGTGCCTCGCCCTGCGGACCACCGGCGGCAAGCTGACCACCTATGAAATCGACGCCCGCCGAGCCGAACTGGCTCGTCAGAACTTCAAACGAGCCGGCGTGGGAAAGGTCGTCACGCTCGTCGAAGGCGACGCCCACGACGAAGTCACCAAGCTGAAAGAGCCGATTGATCTCCTCTTCCTTGATGCGGACAAGAGCGGCTACATCGATTACCTCAACAAGCTCCTGCCGTTGGTGAGACCAGGCGGGCTGATCGTGGCTCACAACGTGAACCCGCGACAGGCGGACCCGAAATACCTGGAAGCGATCACTACAAACCCGGACTTGGAGACGATCTTCCTGAACATG
>CBFDDG010000784.1:0-1892 GCA_965603505.1 uncultured Phycisphaerae bacterium
GAGAAGGCCAAGAGCGGGCACCCGGGGATGCCAATGGGCATGGCCCCGGCGGCCTACGTTCTCTGGGCGAAGCACATGAGGTATAACCCGGCCAATCCCCAATGGCACAGCCGCGACCGTTTCGTTCTCTCGGCCGGGCACGGCAGCATGCTGCTCTACTCGTTGCTCCATCTGACCGGCTACGATCTGTCCCTGGAAGACATCCAGCAGTTCCGGCAGTGGGAGAGCAAGACGCCGGGTCATCCCGAGTACGATCCGCAGCTCGGCATCGAGGTGACCACCGGCCCGCTCGGCCAGGGCATCTCGAACGCCATTGGAATGGCCATCGCGCAGAAGTATCTCGCTAACTACTTCAATCGCGAGGATTTCCCGATCCTGGACTACAGGATTTACGTCATCGCCAGCGACGGCGACCTCGAGGAGGGCGTTGCCTCGGAGGCCTGCTCCCTCGCCGGGCACCTGGGTCTGGACAATCTCGTCGTCGTCTACGATGACAACCATATCAGCATCGACGGCTCCACGGAGCTTGCCTTTACGGAGGACCGCGCCAAGCGCTTTCAGGCCTACGGCTGGTACGTGCAGCAAGTCGACGGCGATGGCAACGACATGAAGAAATTCGAGCGGGCGCTCATCAAGGCCAAGAGCGAGGTGGGCCGGCCGTCGATCATCAATCTGCGGACGCATATCGCCTACGGTGCACCGACCATGCAGGATACAGCCAAGGCCCACGGCGCCCCGCTCGGGGCGCAGGAGATCCGGCTGACAAAGCAGCGATTCGGCTGGGAGCTCGATACGCCGTTCCATGTGCCGCAAGAGGCCCTCGACCACATGCGCAAGGCCCTGGACAGAGGCAAGGAAGCCGAGGACAAATGGAATCAGATGTTCGAGCAGTACGCCGAGACATATCCCGATCTTGCGAAGGAGTTCACGAATGCCGCCGAGGGCAAGCTGCCCGTGAAGCTAGATGAGGTTCTGCCGAAGTTTGAGGCCGGCAAGTCGATGGCCACCCGCGCGGCCTCCGGGAAGGTCCTCGATGCGATCATGCCGAAGCTGCCGCTGGTGTTGGGCGGCTCGGCGGACCTGACGCCTTCGAACAACACGCGTTTTGCAGACGTGACGGACTTCCAGAAAGATGCCCCTCACGGTCGATACATCCGCTACGGCGTCCGCGAGCACGGAATGGGCGCCATCATGAACGGGATTTCCGTCTCCGGCCTGCTGCGGGCATACGGGGCCACCTTCCTCGTGTTCTCCGACTACATGCGAGGCGCGGTCCGGGTGGCGGCCCTGTCGAAGTATCCGACGATTTTTGTCTGGACGCATGATAGTATCGGGCTTGGCGAAGACGGCCCGACGCACCAGCCCGTCGAGCACTTCGCGGCGCTGCGTGCCATCCCGAACCTTCTGGTGATTCGTCCCGCCGACGCGAACGAGACGGCCTATGCGTGGAAATATGCCCTCGAAAACCGCGACCGGCCGGTGGCACTGCTGTTGAGTCGGCAAGGCCTGCCCGTGATCGATCAGGCGAAGTTCGCCTCAGCGGCGAATGTGAGCCGGGGTGCGTACATCCTCACCAGCCGAGGCAAACCCGACGTGGTCCTGCTGGCCAGCGGCTCCGAGGTTGCCGTTGCGTTGGAGGCCGCCAGGATGCTCGACGCCGAACGGATCCCCGCGCAGGTCGTGAGCATGCCGTGCTGGAAACTGTTCGAGAAGCAGGACGACAAATACCGCAATTCCGTCATTCCGCCGACCGTCAAGGTGCGGATCGGGATCGAAGCGGCCACTGATTTTGGCTGGCACAGGTGGCTCGGCGAGCATGGGACCTTTGTCGGACTGTCCGGCTTCGGCGCCTCGGCGCCGGGCAAGGTCGCCTTCCAGGAATTCGGCATTAC
>CBFDDG010000785.1:0-1891 GCA_965603505.1 uncultured Phycisphaerae bacterium
ATCCGGTCGTTGGACCAGCGGTCGCCTGTATCTTCCAAATCGCCCTGGATGGTCCCGCCAGCGTGGCCTTCAGCCCACGACACGAACGACTGGACGATGTCGCCCTCAGTGGAAACGTACGGCCCGAGGCGCGGATACGCTCTGTCGGGCTCGAATTCGTACCACGCCTGCCAATCAGCCTCATCAATCTCGCCGTTGCCGTTCGTGTCGATGGCAAGCTCCGGCTTGACGTAGCCTTGCATGTCGGGACCGACGAGCTGCACGGCCAGCCACTGGGCCCCGGTGAGGATGACGCTGTCGTCGTCGAAGAAGGGGTTGCCGCCGTGCGAGCGCGGATACTTGCCCAGCTCGCCGTGGAACAGCTCGACGCCTTTCCCGATCGAGCTCAGCTCGCCGCTGGTCTTGGCGTTGCGCGCCTGGTCACGGACGGCATTGAGCGCGGGAACCAGGATGCTGATCAGCAGGGCGATGATGAAGATCACCGTCAGCAGCTCGACCAGCGTAAATCCATACGGGGCGCGGCGTTTTGATGCGCTCATAAACACACCTCTCGTTCGTCAGCTTGGCGGTCGCGGCCGACGCCCTTACTTGCTCGTCATGGTCTGGATCAGGGCGATCATCGGCATGTACAGCGAGATCACGATGAAGCCGACGATTCCACCCAGGATGACGACCATCACCGGCTCGAGCATGCTCACCAGCGAGCTCACCAGGGTGTCCACCTCGTCGTCGTAGTTGTCCGCGACCTTATAGAGCATTTTGTCGAGCTCGCCGGTCTCCTCGCCGACGTCCACCATATTCACCACGATCGAGTCCACGCACTTGCTGGCCCGCAGGGGGTTGGCGAACGAATCGCCTTCGCGGATCGAATCATGCACCTTGCGCAGCATGCTGCCGTAGACCTCGTTGCCGGTGGTTTCCCGGGTAATGGTGAGGGCTTCCAGGATCGGCACGCCGGCGGATATCAAAGTGCCCAGCGTCCGCGTAAAGCGGGCGATGCCCGACTTGGAGGAGATCTGCCCCATGATCGGGATCTTGATCTTGATCGTGTCGACCACGTAGCGGCCGACGTACGCCTGGCGAATCAGCCTATAGACTAGGAGGATGATTATCGGCGAGAGCAAGATGACCACCCACCCCGGCGGCGAACCGCGCAGCAGCCACTCCGATATGTCGATCAGGACCTGCGTCATCCAGGGCATCTCTTCGACGCCGAAGTCCAGAAAGATCGCGGCGAACTTGGGCACCAGGAAGATGATGATCGCCAGCGTGATGCCCATTGCGATGGTGAGGACCACGGCGGGGTAGATCATGGCCCCGATGACCTTTCGTCTGAGCTTCTGGGCCTTCTCGAGGAAGTCGGCCAGGCGTTGGAGGATCACGTCGAGCACGCCGCCGGCCTCCCCCGCCGCCACCATGTTGCTGTACAAACGGTCGAACGCCTTGGGATGGCGCGCCATGGCCTCGGAGAGCGTGGCCCCGCCCTCCACGTCTTCGCCAACCTGCTTGATCACGTTGCGGAGCATGCCGGGCTTCTGCTGCTGCTCCAGAATCCGCAGGCTGCGCAAGACCGGCAGGCCCGCATCCTGGAGGGTGGAAAGCTGGCGCGTGAACGCGGTCAACTGCTTGGTGGAGACCCACCCAAGCCCGGTGCCGGCAGCTTTGCGCCTGGCGGGGCCCGCCGCCCTTTCGCGGCGGGTGGCCTTCTTCTTGCCCGCCTTCTCAGCAACCTTAGTCGGGAAGTAACCGAGGCCACGGACCTTGGCAACGGCCTCCTCCTTGGTGGGGGCCTCGACTTCGTCTTTGACTTCCTGGCCTGAGGCATTCAAGGCCTCAAACTGAAACATCGCCATTGGAGCGACTCCACACCGACTTGGGACACACTTGGGCG
>CBFDDG010000786.1:0-1886 GCA_965603505.1 uncultured Phycisphaerae bacterium
ATCCAGCGGGGGTGGTACGGCTCCGCACGCCGCGCCCAAGCCAGCGCGTATTGAAGGTCCCATTGCCAGAACGCATCGAACATCAGGTCCACGTCGTCTCCCACCGCCTCGCGAGCCAGCCGCACGACCTCGACGTCCTGCTCCACGCCCGCCGGGCCATGGCTCGGGCCCCGGTCTCGCACAAACCACTTTTGATGGCGATACCCCTGCTCCTTCAACTCGCGGGCTTTCGCCTGAAGAGCTGATGGTTCCTGCGAGAAGCCCAGGCAACTGGCATAGGCACGGACCGTTTTGCGGGAGCCGCCGAGGAGGCGATACACCGGCAGGCCGAAGAGCCGTCCCCGCAGGTCCCACAGCGCATTATCCACCGCGCTGAGACCCATAAGGTAGTGGCTGCCGCGCGAGTGCCGATCCGCTCGCCACATCTTGTCCCAGAACGCTTCGTGGGCCAGGGGATCCTGCCCGATGATGTGTCGTTTGAAGAACCGGTCGACGAACATCGCCGCCTCATTGTCGATGGGGCCATACAGTCCTGCTACGCCGGCGTCCGTCTGGATCTTCAGATAGAGAGCTTTTCGCCCATTCTTTCCCGTCGCCTGGAGCACCTGCACATCCGTCACCTTCAACTCCGCCCGCCTCTTCGAGCCTGTGTTGACTGGGTCGGATTCGCCGCGAGCACCAACGTGTGAAGCCACGCCCAGAGCGGCAAGACCCGCTAAAAAGCTGCGTCGTCTCATAGCATCGACCATCTGTATCTCCTTTCGCTCGATGGGCCATTCCCAGCTCGCCACACCAGCAGATTTGGCATCCCGTGACAGTATACGTCCGCCCCCGAGGGGGCACGACAAAAAAGTGGCGGGCCAGGATTAAGAACGATGTCATTGCGAGGAGGCGTACGCCGACGAGGCAATCTCGGAGGAGGCCAGGGGTTGAGATTGCCGCGCCAGCCTTCGGCTGGCTCGCAATGACAGGTGGGGGCGTTCGCTACGATCTTGTCGGGCACCCACGTCCGAAGGGCCGCTACAACTCTTCTGACAAGCGAAGCTGACTGTGGTATAATCCGGCCTGTCCGTTGGAGGTCATCGCATGTACGTAACCGATGCCAATGAAGACATCCTGTGCGTCACCAAGTCCGGCAACCGGATCTACTGGATGCTCACCAGTGAGATCGGGGCGCCGAACTTTGAGCTGCGCTACATCGAGATTCCGCCCGGGGGACGCAGCAGCCACGGGAGTCACCCGCACGAGCACGAAGTATTCGTCGTCGCGGGGCAAGGCCTCGTCAAACATCCCGACGGCGAGACCCGACTGGCGCCGGGCATGGCCGTCTTCGTTCCGGGCGACGAAGTTCATCAGTGGGTCAACGCCTCCGCCGACGAACCGTTTGGCTTCGTCTGCGTGGTTCCCAAAGGCGCCGAGTCCGAATCCAAACCACCGTGCCGGTAAGCTTCTATGAGACCAGACAAGGACAAGCTGGCGGTCCAGTTCGGAGCGGGGAATATCGGTCGAGGGCTCATGGGCCAGCTCTTGCGGGAGTCGGGCTTTGCCATCGTCTTTGTCGATGCAAACGCCTCTCTCGTGGACCAGCTCAACGGCAGGGGCAGCTACCCGCTTCGTTTGCTGGACGCGTACTCGGCGGGGACGCACGAGTTGACCATCGACGGCTTCACCGCGCTCGACGCGGGCAATGAACTCCCGATTGCCGAGGCGATTGCGCGCGCCCGCGTAGTGGCCACCGCCGTCGGGGTGGCGAACCTCGATGCGACTGCTCCGCTGCTGGCTGCCGGCCTTCGCCGACGGTTCCGGCAGAGCACGGAGCCACTCGACGTTTACCTCTGCGAGAACATGCTCGGGGCCGCCCAACTGCTCTCGGAGAAGGTCATGGC
>CBFDDG010000787.1:0-1883 GCA_965603505.1 uncultured Phycisphaerae bacterium
GCGAATTGTAGAACAGGCGTGGGCGCGTGCAGATGATCTCTGAACCGTCGTAGCCGACCCAGACGTAATCATCGGCCTGCTGACCGCATTCCTGTCTCGAGGGTCGGCAGTGGACATAGGAATCATAACCGCTCTTCGCGAGGATTTGTACAAGGCCTCTTGTATGACCAAAGGGATCGAAATTGATGGCAGTAGTTGGCCGGACACCGAACTTCTCATGGAAGTATTTCCTTCCTGCCAAAATCTGGCGAACGAGTCCTTCGCCCGACGGCATATTGCAGTCGGGCTGGAGATACCATCCACCCATGATATGCCACTTTCCGGCTTTAACAAGCCTGCGAATCCGGTTGAACAGCTCGGGCTCGTATTCCTCAATCCACTTGTAGAGAATTACTTCGTTATGATTGAAGACAAAGCTCTCGGACTCTTCACAGAGATCGGCAGCCGTGCGGAATGTGGAAAGCGCTTCACAGGCCCCTTCCTCCCATTCCCATTGCCAGACTGGATCAAGATGTGCATTACAGACGAGATGAACTACGGGCTTTCTCATTTGACTGCTTTTCATTCGAGACAACACTCGATAAATGATAATGATAGAAAATGTGTTTTCTGCAAACAGAAGCGATAATACTGCGGGGGACATAACGATTCAAGAGAAGAATGCGGATGTAAATGTGACTCGAATCAGCTATGACATGGGGAACTGAAAGTCAAATACAAGCATCCCTGTTGCAGCGAAGTCAACCCCTGCCAGGTGGTCCGATGGCCGCTTGACAGGCGCACAGCGCCCCTAAGAATCGACCATCTTCCTGCGAATTCCGCCGCTACGAGGCGGTCCCTCGGCCGCTTCACAGACACTGTTGGCAGCATTCAATTTGCGCGGGCTCCTCCCATTCGGTTTTGCTCAGAGCAGGTCTTGCCGCTGCCCCCTCGATTCTACTCTTCGGTCATCTCGCGGCCTCGCAGCGGAGGGCGACTGTTGCTTCCTTGAGCCCCTCGGATTCCGCCTTCAATGTGATCGTTCCCGTCTGATCCGGCTTCGCGCGGACAATCACCAGACACAGGCCGTTGAAAGCGTTCCGCCCTCTGGACTGGAAGGACTCGAAGCTCGTCGGATCGCCGTTGTCGGTGGCGACGATCTCGCCCGGGCCGTCAATAGAGAAACGCACGCGGTTCTTCGCGGGAGGTACGGGGACATCGTCTTTGTCCACGATCGTGACCGTGATGAAGGAGAGATCCTGTCCATCAGCGGCAATGGTGCTCCGATCCGCCTTCGCCAGGAGCTTGGCGGGCGGGCCGGCGGTCCTCATCACGTCCGTGGCCCACTCTTTGCCCTCCTTGTAGGCCACGACCTTCAGCTCACCCGGTTGATATGTGACGTCGTCCCAGCGAAGGCGATATCCGTATTGGCCCTTGGCCTTTTTGCCGAGGGACTTGCCGTTGAGGAGCAACTCGGCCTCATCGCCGGAGGTGAAGACGTGCACCGGTGTGATCTGCCCGACGCGTTCCGGCCAGGTCCAATGCGGCAAGATGTGGGCCATGGGAAGATCGGGCCGCCAGTAGGATTGGTACAGGTAGAAACGGTCTTTCTTGAATCCGGCTAAGTCGATGACGCCGAAATAAGAACTCCGGGCCCCATAGTAGGGCGTCGGCTCGCCGAGATAATCCCATCCGCTCCAAACGAATCCCCCCGCCACATAGGGATGCTTATCCAGGGAGGCGAACACCTTGTCCGCGGAGGAGCCGAAGGGCGCCGTATACAGCTCGTAGGCACTGACGTATTGGCTGTTCGGATTCCCGCCCAATCCATCCTTCACCGGCGCGCTCATTCCGTCGCTGACGGGGAAGAGGTATGCCCCGCGGGTACTCAGAGCGGCGGCGTT
>CBFDDG010000788.1:0-1883 GCA_965603505.1 uncultured Phycisphaerae bacterium
GCAAGTGCATACAACTTCAGCACGAATTACCAAGTCGTCGAGCTGGCTCACACGACTGTGACATGGCAAAACGATCGGGCGCATTTCGTCCAAACGCTGGCCGGCAGCGCCAACGGCTACTCCTGCCGTCTGGAGGAGGACGTCATCGTCAAGAACGACCGGATCATTATGAAGTACCGGCTGCGAAATACCGGGACGAAGACGTTCACGACAGAGCAGTACCTCCACAACTTCCTGTGCTTCAGCAACCGGCCGGTGGGCCCGAACGTGAGGCTCTCGTTTCCCTATGATTTCACGACCTCGCCGACAGTCGCCCTGTGGCAGCCGCCTGCGCGAGTCAGGCCCTTCGCGATAGCCGCGGCGCCAACCGTGGTTCGCATCGCGAACATGATCGAGTACATGGAAAGAGCCTCCAGCGTCCCGAAGATCTGGGTCTACAAACCGGAGGGGTACGCGGGCCCGGAGCGTTTCACCGTGGAGCACCTGGACACTCAGCAGCGCGTGGTCATTGAAACCTCCATCCCCGCCGCCTACGTCGGCATCTGGACGACGGATTACCAAGTCTCGCCGGAACAGTTCATTCAGATCATGCTGGCCCCCGACGAAGAGATCGAGTTCACGCGCACGTACACCTTCCAGGTGGACGGTTTTGTCCCGCAGGACTGCACGGGAGACGGCACCGTGGATGTGAACGATCTATCGCGCACATCCGCCGCGTGGCTCAGCGAGCCGACCGGCGCCCAATGGCAGCCGGCCTGTGACATCTCATCGCCGCCGGACGACAAGATCGACCTTCACGACTTCACGGCGTTGGCAGACCGCTGGCGGCAAAAGGGCGGATTTCCCGAACCAGTCGCGCACTGGAAGTTCGATGAAACCGCCGGGACAGCCGCCTCCGACGAACGCGGGCAGCACTCAGGTGTCCTGCATGATTTCCCGAGCGACGGATCGCAATGGGTAACCGGTACGGACGGCGGTGGGCTGCTCTTCGACGGGACTGACGATTCTGTCGAGATTGCCGACTACACTGGAATCACCGGCAAGAATCCGCGCACCGTCACTGCCTGGATCAAGCTCAACGAAAAGCCCTCGGCAAACCAGGGCATTCTGGCGTGGGGAGAGCAGGCCGCGGGAAAGCTGTGGCTCGTAGAGGTGGACACAAACCGCAAACTGAGATTCTCCTGCGGCGAAGGCGACGCGGTCGCATCCGACAGACTCGTCGGGGACATGCAATGGCATCATATCGCCGTCGCGCTCGATCCGATGGTCCCCGACGACCCGCACGTCGGCGACATAAGGCTCTATGTGGACGCAAGGCCCCAGCCGCTGTATGAGATGACCGAGCATGAGATCGTCACAGGCAACTCCGAGAGCCTGAGAATCGGCGCCTCTCACGATCCGAACGAGCCCAGCCACTTCAACGGCATCATCGACGACGTACGAATCTACGATACCGCCCTATGCACGGCCCAGGTCCTGCGCATCTACCGCGAGGCGGTTCCGGAATAGCCCCTGGCGGACCGGTGATTGTGGTGACATGTTTGATCCGACGCCAAAGACATGCTTACGCAAGCGCAAGCATGGCACCCGTGATCGCGTGTTGTCCCCGATGACGATGCTTCGGATTTTGCGCCGCGTACTCTGTCCCCAGTCTGGTATAATAGGTCACGGCCCGGCTGACATGACAGTCTGACTTTGATAGGGGTGTGTTGCAGTGAAAGACGGGAAGAGGGCGTTTACTCTGATTGAGCTCCTGGTGGTGATTGCGATCATCGCCTTGCTGATGGGCATTCTCATGCCGGCTCTGAGTCGAGCCCGCAAACAGGCACGAACCGTTTACTGCCTCAGCAACCTCAAGCAACTGGGCGTAGCCTTACATATGT
>CBFDDG010000789.1:0-1878 GCA_965603505.1 uncultured Phycisphaerae bacterium
TGCGCATCGAGTCGATCGAGGAGATCCTTGCGACGCTTCGTTTCCGGGACTGGGACGCGGTGCGCTCATCCATGATGTACGAGACGCAGGCGGGCGACTCCCGCGCTCGGGGGATCGTTATGCTGGTCGAGGAATTCGGCGTCGCGCCCGAGCGTACGGTCTACATCGGCGATACGGACCACGATGTCCGCCAGGCGAAAAAAGCCGGCGTCCTCTCCGCCGTCGTCAAGACCGGCGGCCAAGCCGTCAAGCATCTCGACAAGATCGAAACCGAGAATCCCCGCCACCTTCTCCGGTCCTTCGCCGACCTGCGCACTGTCGTCTGACGGCTCGCGCCGGATTTTGCCCGGCATTCTCTCGATCTGCAATGACCCGGTGCAGATCGATTCTACTGGACCTTCTCGCAGATGATGTTGGTCAGGTCCAGGCCCAATCCCTTCGCATTCTCATTCCTGCCGACAATCTTGAACATCAGGTTGTTGGGACCCTGCTCCAATTCCAGCGTGCCGACGTATTGTTCTTTTGCCGGCTGCGGCTCTTCGGCGTACAGATCGACGGCCGGCCCGACGGGCACCTCGTCGCGGAACAACTGCACGTTCCCCTGCTCGGGTCCACGGACGGCATCCAGGCTCACGCGGTATCTTCCCGTAGCAGGGAGTTCGCACGTGAAGCTGATGCTGTGCGGCCCAAACGTGCCCTGATCTTTGGCCCGCATCGAGAGATAGCGCACCTCCCGCCCGTCGAATGTTTGCCCCGCCTTAGTCAGCGTGGCGTTTCGCAGCGAGAACGAATAGATGGGCACGTTCCACCAGGTGGCGAACACAATCCGCGTGGGGTCCGTGACTTCTCTCGCCTCGGGCGCCGGGAGCACGAAGGCGCACGTCGGCCGCTCTTGCGAATACAGATAAGTCAGCCCGCAATAGTCGTTCAGGAGGTCGTTGTTCGTCGGGGCGTGCTCGATCGTCTGCAGGATGCTCTTGCGATACGCATAGGCGTCACCAAGACAAATCCGGTATGCACCGGTGCGTCCCAGGTGCTTCTTGTAGGCCAAGCAGCCGCTCAGCACGAACGACCGCCGCGTCTCCCACCGGCCCGGCACGTCGTACCAACCACCGTTGTAGAAATCCTCCGACCCGGTCCCGTGGATCACCAGTTCCCCGTCGATCGTCGTTTGATCGTCGCCTTCGAAGAAATAGGTATTGCCCGACTCCAGTCCCTGCGACTGCTGCACGAATCCCACCAGGTGCCCGCGCCCGTTGGTTTCGATGAATGTGAAAGGCTTGCCCTTCGTCGTGGGGTTCTCGCGGCGCCACAGCGCAAAGAACTTGCCTTCGTTACTCTTCCTGGCAACCGGCACAAACAGCACCTCGACCTCGATGCTCCTGGGGCCGTCCAGACTCTGCTCGGCGCTGAGCTCGATGCGTGCGGACTTGTCGAACGGCATGGGGAAATAGCAATAATTGACGCCGTCGGTCGTACCTGCCATCAGTGATTTCATGGCGGGTTCGCCCCAGGCATACCCGAAGAAATCGCCCGCGGGACTAAGGATCGCCGGCTCGGTGTCACCGTCCCAGTAGGCACGCAGGACGATATCCCGTTTCTTTTCGACGAGCGCTTCCGCCGGTCCCATGCGAATACCGACGATTCGGCCCGGGCGGTCCACATCAAGGACCGTCACGGTCTCGCCTGCCTTCAGGGTTGCGCGCGAGCTCATTCGTTCCACTGGGCCTCCCTCCGGCGCGACGTAAGCACTGATGTCCGCGCCGACTGAGCCGAACAGCGCCTTGGCCTTCTCGATATGTCGCCGCTGCTCGGGTCTCGGCGAGGTCGAAAAGCTCGCCGGCACCATGTCCTCGGGATAGGTCGCGTAGTTGATCT
>CBFDDG010000790.1:0-1871 GCA_965603505.1 uncultured Phycisphaerae bacterium
GCTTGTTGACCCCCAATGGTTGTGTGGGGTCGGTGGGGGACTCTACATGCAGCCCCACATACGGGATGCGGCCCGGTCCCGGCCCTAGAAGTTGGGCTTCAGGGTCCTATAACCCCTGAACGGCCAACCCCAACAATAGTTATCGCTTGGGCGGTAGCTGTTGCTGCCGCTCCAAATCGAGCCGTCGTTTTCAAGGATGGGGATCCACACGCCGGGTGTCGGGTAACAGTCTGTCCGCCAGTCCTCCCCGCGCCGGAGGAACCAGTCCGCGTCCTGTCCCCCTTGGGGATCCACGTAGTCCATCTCCTCCAGTAGATCAGGGCTGAACACGTGCAGCCCCGCCGCCTTGGTGGCGCGTGCCGACCCATCGACGAAGGCGACGTTATCCTCCATGACTCTCCTGTGCCACCCGAGCAACGGGGACAGGGTCGGATCGTACGCCATTTCCTGCAGAGCGAAAGTCATGTTGTAGAATATGGGCTCGCAATAGAGCATGAGCTTGGACGGTTCTGGAATCGTCTCCACGGCATGGGCCTGGGCGCCGACGGTGAAGTACGACCTGGCGTGTATTCCCTGATAGTTGAAGTAACCGGCCGGGTTGGTCCTATAACTGTTGCCCGTCAGGTCGTAACAAGGGACACCCCTTTGCATGGGCGGACAGTCATGGATCAAATCGAGCTCCGGGGGCATCTCCGGATAGCCGATGTCGGACGGACAATGGAACAGCTCCGCCACCTTCGCTTCCTCTCCCCACAGCTTCGAAGTATACATGTGCAGATTCAGAGGTCGGCTATCGGCCGCCCAGCGCGGGTCCAGATTGCCGCCCCACTGATGCTGCGGGGTCCGGCCGCCGTACGCGTAAGGCATCATCGTCCGGACCACCCACAGCGCGCTGTAGAAGCCCGTGCCATTCAACTTGTACTGGATCTGCTGCTGGATCGGGATCACGAGGTCGAACTCATCTTCCGCGGCGTAGGTGTTTGAGGCGCTGGCGATGCCGCGCATATGCGCCAGGCATTTCGTCCGATTGGCCTCCTCCTTGGCCGCCTGGAGGGCCGGCAGCAGGATCGCAATCAGCAGGGCGATGATCGCCACCACGACCAGCAACTCGATCAGGGTGAAAGCAGGTTTTCTGGAAAGCCGATTCATGGCCATCTCCTTAGGGGTTGAGGCACCCGACACGTTTCCGAGCACAGAAAACGAATCCGGAAAATGAAACAATAACGCATTATCTCGAGCGTCACACCGGCCGTCAACGCTGCCTCGAAACGTTGACGCTACGGCTGCATCATCTGCGTGTCTCCCGTACCTTTTGGCTCGGGGCGAGCCCGCCCGCCCCAGCTAGCCACAAACTTCTTGCACTTGGGGCACTCCACGAGCTTCTCGCCGTCTTCACCCACCTGCGTTGGCAGCTCGCGTGCCTCGATACCCGACATGGTGAACTCTTCCTGGCACTCGGGGCACCACAAGTTGAAGTCCTTTTCGAGGTGCGCCGCCGCGGCCTCGTCGTACTCATCACCGCCCGAGCGAACAATCCAGACGACGCCGGCAATGACCACCAAGATAGCCAGAATAACCACCAACTTCGTGTTGATCGCCGCCGGACGCAGCCTTCGCTTCATCGTTGCACTCGCGTTCATACCACTTGCACTCTCTAAGCCAGGGCCTGACCGCGCATCGGCCCGGCTGACCAGCTCGCCACGCGCATCTCAGTCGGACCCGGCACCCAATGTGTCATGCGCCACAAACATGTCGGGCAATGGGGCCCCGCGCAGGGACCCATCACCCCGGTCCTCACAAAGAATATTCTAACACCGGATCCCAGCCGGGGCAAGCCCAATAGTCCCCAGAAAAATGGTCCGCGGGCAGCC
>CBFDDG010000791.1:0-1871 GCA_965603505.1 uncultured Phycisphaerae bacterium
GGAAACAGCGGCGTTGGGGGCTTGATCGGCTCGGCAAGAGGTGGCGAGGTTTTCGCCTGCTATGCGACGGGAAGAGTTGAAGGTCATGTCGAGACCACGACAGGCGGGCTGGCCGGCGGCAAGCGGGGCACGGTGACCTGGCGCAACTTCTGGGATCGCCAGAGCAGCGGCCTCGATACGAGCGCCTTCGGTGAATCCAAGATCACGCCGGCTATGATGTACGCCCCAACCTACACCGGCTGGGCGTATGGGCAACAGTGGACGCTCGAGGCCGACACCGACTACCCACGCCTGGTTTGGGAAGACCGGGCGGGTCCGCCAATAGTCGATCCGGAACGCACTTATGGAGGAGGCAGCGGCACATGGTCCGATCCATATCTGATTGAGAACACCGTGCACCTTGTGATTCTCAGTCGTCATCCGCAGGATTTCAGCCGGCACTTTCGGCTGGTCAGAGACATCGATCTGAAAGATGCTCCGGTGAGTCCGTCGCCCATCGGTACGCTCACCGTGCCGTTTACCGGTTCGTTCGACGGCAACTATCATACACTGAAGAATCTGAGATTTGTTGACGCCAAGACCAGCTACGCCGGGTTGTTCCGGTCCGTCCAACAATCGGCAGCTTCCGGAGATATGCTGTCCGGCGTGATCAGTAATCTGCACCTGGAGGGCGCTTATGTGACGGCCGAGCAGTATGCGGCGGTATTGGCGGCGCATAATGAGGGAGAAATCCTCTTTTGCACGGCGTCCGGATGCACTACGTCAGCGGAGGATTATGCCGGCATGTTGGTGGCGCACAACGGTATGAATGGAGAACTGCTGGCCTGCGCGTCCACCGGCACCGTCCTGTTGGGTGGGCTGGCACAACAAGAGGGCCACTTCCAGCACGCAGGTGGTCTCGTGGCTCTCAATGAGGGAATCCTCATGCTGTGCTCGTCGTCCGGGCAGGTCCGCGGCAGCAGGGATGCGTCGCCGAGTGTCAAGCCGAGGAGAATCTCGGAATACATGGGAGGCTTGGTGGGGACCAACCAGGGAGGCACTATCACCGGATGCATTTCCAGTTGTCGCGTGGTGGGCTTCCGCACTGTTGGCGGATTGGTGGGCAATAACAAGAGTGGATGGCTTTATCGCTGCGGCGCGACGGCTGACGTGGATGCGATAAACGACGCAGGCGGATTGGTCGCCCGCAGTGTCGGAGGAACGATGGTAGGCTGTTTCTCGCGAAGCACGGTGGCTGGCAGCTATGCGGGGGGAGTCATCTCCCTTGCCGAGGATGATGACATCGAGTCCTGCTACTTCGAAGGGTCCATCTCAGGTTCCGGCATGGGCGGATTCGCCAGCCGGGGAAAAGGAGAGAGCCGGATGCGGAACTGTTATTGCGTCGCCGCAATAGCAGGTGGGTCCACGGCCGGTGCGTTCGCCCGTTCTCTTGATTGGTCCGTGCAGGTGTCGGACTGTTTCTGGGATAAGACCGTCTTTCCGGAAGATCGCAACAGCGGGAGTATTTCCGAGGCACAAAGAGCAGACATCACCGGGCTGGACACCGCGGCCCTCCAAAGCGGCCAGACGCTGCGCGAGGCCGGTTGGGATTTTGCAGAAACCTGGGTGTCGTGTGAAGGGGATTACCCCAGGCTTTGGTGGGAGGACGGGGAATGCGGGGTGGGGGAATGAATTTCGGCGGCGACTTTGTGATTAAAGATATGTGCGCGAATCTGTGATATAATGGATAGCTACAGGTTTATAGGAGGTTTCACGATGAAACGGCTGCAAATCCTGATAACGGCAATCATACTTGGAATCGCCGGGGCTGTGTGCATGGCCGGGCCGCGCGACGCGCTGTGGGACCAGGTGGACGATGCGATCGACAAGGG
>CBFDDG010000792.1:0-1869 GCA_965603505.1 uncultured Phycisphaerae bacterium
ATCAGCATTGAATCTGCGGCCAAGCTGGTCAACGAGCGGACGAGAGCGATCATGCCGGTCCATCTGTACGGGAACGTCTGTGACATGGACCCGCTGCTGGAGTTCGCGCGCAAGCACAATCTGTTCGTCGTCGAGGACCACGCCGAGGCCTTCGGGGGCGCCTACAAGGGCAGGAAGACCGGAACGCTCGGGGACATTGCCGCGTGCAGTTTCTGCCAGAACAAGACTTTCACCACGGGCGGCGAAGGCGGCATGGTGACCACCGACGACGAGGACCTGGCCTGGGCCGCCCGCAGCTTCCGCGACCACGGCTACGACGTGAAAGAGCGGCTCAACCTGCTGGAGATCGAGCAGAAGCTGCCGTACATTCACAACATGGTCGGCTGGAATTATCGCATGACCGAGATGCAGTCGGCCATCGGCCTGGCGGAGCTGGATCGGATGGACACCTGGAACATGCCGACGCGTCGGCGCAACGCGCACATCATCATCGAGGCTGTCAAGGACCTCCCGCAAGTCAAGTATCTGCCCGTCGATACCGAAGAGCGGCGGAATGGCTGGTATGTGATGGCCTTCTCGCTGGATATCGAGAATATGAGCTGCGACATCGGCCGGTTCGTTGCCGCGGCCGGTGAAGAGGGGGCGCCCTGCTGGAAGGTGTTCTGGCCGCAATGTCACACCGAGAAGGCGTATGTGAAGCACAACGCCTTCGGTCGAAGCGGCTTTCCATTCACGTCCAAAGAGTACACAGATCCGGCGAGCGTGGACTACGACAAAGTCGAAGTGCCCAACGCCGTCTGGCACCAGAGCCATACGTTCACGTGCTTTGCATTTCCCACGTTCACGGAGGAGGATTGTCACGAGATCGGCGCCGCATTGAGGAAGGTCATTCAAGCGTATGCCAAGTAGGGGAGTCCATTCGATGGACAAGGTAAGGTACGCGACCGTTGGCTTCGGAGGGATTGCAGAGAACCGCATTGCGAAGGAAGGCTTCGGCGTTGACACAAACCGGTTCGCCGGACACGCGCAGGCCGAGTTGGTCGGTGTCACCGACGTGAACGGCGCGCGCAAGGCGGCCGCGGCCGATCTGGGACTCAAGTGGTACGACTCCGCAGAGGCTGTTCTCGCTGACACTGCCGTGGAAGCGGTATTCATCGCCACCAATAACCTCTCTCATGCACCGCTGGCGGAACAGGCCATGCGCTCCGGCAAGCATTGCCTGATCGAAAAGCCCATGGCCACCACAATGGAGGATGCCGGGCGATTGCGGCAGCTTGCTCGCGAGCACGGCCTGAGCCTGGCCGTCGATCACATGATGACAGAGAATACGTACAACCAGCGGGCCCGGGAGTTGGTCGTGCAGGGCGCCATCGGCCGGGTCAATGACGTATGCCTGCACATGGAATTCTGCTATGGCTCAACGCCGGAGGAGGCCGTGGCCTGGCGCTGCGTCGATCCCCTGGAAGTGGGCGGCCCCATCGGCGACGTGGGAAGCCACTGCCTGTACATGGCGGAGTTCCTGCTCGACAGCGCGGTCGAATCTTTGGCTTGCGTGTACACCCCGAGAACTCTCGACATTGCCGTGGAGAACGGAGCGTTCATACAGTTTCGCCTGCACAGCGGAGTCCGGGGGACGGCACGGGTCGCCTTCAATCAGCCTCGCGGAGGTTTGGGCAGCATGCTGACCAACCTTGGCTATGAGATCTATGGCGCAAAGGGCATTCTCCGAGGATACGCCACGCTATTTCAGCTCTCAGGTCATCCGGGCGAGCCGGTGGCGGTTCGTTTGGAGGTGGACCACTTCAACGGCGCAGAACGTGTTGGAGTAGGGGATGTGCGGAACATCTACCAGGCTGTCATCGCCAAACA
>CBFDDG010000793.1:0-1855 GCA_965603505.1 uncultured Phycisphaerae bacterium
TCGCCCGGGCGGTTGCCTCCATCGTGGAGGAGCGGATCTTCAATATGGGCATGACACGGGTTCCGCAGAGCCTGATCAAGCAGCTCATGCTGGGCGAAGCCGCCGCAATCCTCCGTGCGCAGCAGCAGTTGCAGGCGGTCTGATGCCGAACCTGCGTGGCGAAAGCGGTCCAGCCGCGCACGAGCTGTTCGGCGCCGAACATAGCGGCTCGGACACAGTCACCATCAACGTGTATAGCGACAGTTGCCAGGCCGCCCAATCGCTGCCGGGCTATCAGCCCCTGGTCGGGGACCTCAATGGAGACTGCAAGGTCGATGATATCGATCTGGCAATGTTGCAGGAGAGCTGGCTGAAAGACAATTCGCTGACCGATGAATGGTTCAGGCTCTGAAGCGCATGGCGAAGAACGCGAATCTTACGTGGGATCAGGATGGCGTGGATAGGTGACAGAACGGAATGGGTGCAGCTTTTGGGGGCCGCCGAATGGAGTTTTTGCGCAGAGGTACCATGACCATCGTTGTTGTGCTTTGTGCGCAAATCGTCGCCGCAAGCCTCGGTGCCGCTGACAGGCAGGGCGACGGCCCGCCTGGCATCCTGCCCGGAGCGGCGTATTCGTTCGTGTATCTTGGCGATCTGCATTTCGACAGGATGTCTCACCACGATCTTGCGTGGGTCCGGGCCAACAAGCCGAACGACATCCGGCAGATTGACGGCTATGTCGCGAGCACGGAAAGATATGCTCCCGGCCTTCTAAGGCAAATCAACCGTTCCATTGAATCCAGCAACGGCCGGATAAAGATGGTCGTCCAGGGTGGCGACCTCACCGAGGGGCTGTGCGGTAGCATGGGGCTGCAGGAAACTCAGTTTCGAGAGGTCATAGCATTCATTCGCGAGATCATTCCCCAGATGAAGTTCGTTATGACAAAGGGCAACCACGACATCACCGGCCCCGGGGCCAGAGAGGCCTTCGACAGAGTCGTACTGCCGTGGTTGTCGAGTGAATGTGACAAGCAGATCGACTCTGCATCCTTCTTCTTCCTTCAGGGCCCGGACCTGTTCATATTCTTTGACGCGTATCACAATAACGATCTTGACTGGCTCGAACAGACTCTGCGTCAGAACAAGCATCGCCACGCCTTCGTCGTGATGCATCCTCCCGCGGTCCCGTATAGCGCGAGGTCCACATGGCACCTCTTCTCGAGAGAGCAGGAGAAAGAAGTCCGCGCACGGTTCTTGGACATTCTGGGCGCGAACAGAGCGATATTGCTGACCGCTCACCTGCACAGGTACGCCATCGTCACCAGGAAGACTTCAAGGGGCGCCTTTGTCCAGCTCAGCATGAACAGCGTCGTAAGCTCGCCCAAACCATCGGTAAGACATTACCTTGAAGGCGTGTCGCATTACGACGGGACGCTCGTCGAGCTGGAACCGGGATTTCAGCCCGAGACTGAGGTTCAACGCCGCCAGATGCTTGAGGATGAAAAGCCGTACATAACGAGTTTCGAATTTGCCGACTTCCCCGGCTATGCCGTCATCAACGTCTCGGACGCGGGCATCACCGCCGATATCTTCGTGGCGGATTCCGCAGAGGCATGGAAGAGCGTATCGCTGACGCCCATGCTCGGCAGCGCAAACTGATCGAACCTTACGGACCTGAGCCGGTCATCGGTGTCAGGTCACGGGCCTCACAGGGATATGTACGCAGGAAGGGCGCGGCCTTTGCAGTCGAGACGTGCACGATAGGGGCTATTGAACGGCCGAGTCCGCCTGAGCGGCGATCATTTCCTTGGCGCGGCGCAAGACACTCTCGGCCGCTTCCTCCGGGCCGACATCGATCCAGTGGACCTCCCTGAAC
>CBFDDG010000794.1:0-1854 GCA_965603505.1 uncultured Phycisphaerae bacterium
GTAATTCCGGTCCGATCGCAGATAGAGGCGGTCGCCGACGATGGTGGTCTCGGCAAAGGTCTCGCCCGTTTTCAGGGGCAGGGTCTGCTGCCACAGTACCGTAAGGCCGGCATGGTCGAGCAGCGCCGGCGAGACGATCCAATCGGCGCGATCCGCGGCATGCACGCACAATCCACTCCAGAGAGCACAGGCGCCCAGGAGCATCAACGCCCTTCGTCGCAGTATCAGTCGCATTTCCTAATCCTCGTATAAGAGGTTTTCCCGCCAGGGTCACGCTGGATACCGGTGGCGGCAAACCCGTCCTCCACTCCAACCGGGGCGAACATCCCCAGCGTCCGGTCAGGTCAATTCCACGTAGTCGGCCAAATCGACCTTGTGCTCGGCCTCGAACCCCCGCATTTCTTCGATGCGCTCGACGTCATCCTGAATCCGGTGCACCAGCTTGAAAATGTAGGGCTTTCCGGCCAGGCGATTTTTCAGGTCATCAAGCATCGACTCCCAGGAGCCCCCGTATAACTGGGCCTTCAGAGCGACAAGCATCTTATGCTCCTCGCTAAGGCGGTTGACGTAGTCGGTCACGGCCTTTTCGACGTTCTTGTCCGGGCTGTTGCTGGTTCGGACCGGCTCAGCCATAAGTGGCAACCTCGTCGTTCGACTTGGAGACTCTCGGCGCACCATCTCGGCGCGCGTCACGGTGACTCAAATCAGCCGAATCCTAACGGCTGCGGGCCAAAGATTCAACAAATTTTCCCGAGTTAACGAGGATCGCTCATGCCGGACTTGTCCATTTTAAGACGGTCACCTCCCGCTGGGGGTGCAGGGCCGCCGCTTTTCACACACGCCTTAAGACAAATCCATGTCGAAAGGCTGACTGAGATGCAGTCTGATGGTCTTATCCAAGGAGGCGGCAAGCCAGCGCTTTGCCGGGGTCGGCGTTCCCAAAGACGCCAGGAGGGGGCGGTCGATGGGTTCGCCCGTCGCCTTGCCCGTCCAGAAGCCGTTGAGCGTGTTCGAAATGGTCCTCAGTCGATCACAGAGGGGGCTGAGCTTGATATTTCGCGCGCAGCACGCCAAGGGCCTTCGGGGGTGGAGATTGCCGCCAATCGCCTTCAGGATCGTCACGAGGCATCCGACGAAGTCCCAGCTGCACGGCATCAGCAGATCGATCGCAAAAGCCAGACTCACCTTGGAGTCCCGGCCATCTACTGTATCATGGATGATCGTTTCTTTCGTCTGTTGCAGGAAGGCTTGGTCATTCCTGTAATGTTCGCCCGCGGCACCGGCACCCGGCTCACCATAGTCTCCGACGTCCAGAGCAAGGGTATGGTAGGGGCAATTCGGATCGAGGGCATCGTTGACCCGGTCCACCACCCGCGCCACTTGCCATTTCTTAAGAGGATTTGGCTGTCCAATGAAGCTGATGAGTTCCTCGGCCGGGATGCCGCCCACATCCTGATCCATTCCCGTGACCGTCGGGTCTTTGCAACACGTCGAGAGGATATAGTGTGTGTTCTCCAGCTCTCTCTTACGTTGCGGCGGCCGCTCGTTCGATGGCGCCGGGCAGCGCCCCGCTCCGATGGCTCCGATGATTAGTTCGGCCTCGCGATCCGCCTCATGATAGCACGCCTTGAAGCCGGTAATCAGCCGCCGGATCTGGATCGTAGGTTCGTCCAGGGGGGCGATGGAATCTTCCATCGCGTCGATCGCAAGCACCTCAGCGTCGGAAAGAAGGCTCTCCTCTTCGGGCCCGCCGCAGTTCTGCCAACACGGTCTCAATGCTCTGCTTGTCATGTGCCATACCCCCGTTTCATCCCGATCATCTCCGGCCACCGCGCTGCCGGCAGTATCTCATGG
>CBFDDG010000795.1:0-1843 GCA_965603505.1 uncultured Phycisphaerae bacterium
CGAGACCTCACGTGCGTCGCTGACCGGCACGCCCAGCACGAGCGTCACCGGGTAGAAGAGATACCCAAACAGGCCCCGCAGCGACCATTCGGCCTCCACGCCAAGCAGCGGATTGAGGAGATGGCCGAGGCTCGAAAGCCCCAGATCGACCAATGCGACCAGTCCCAGCACGGCGATCAGCAGGGCGACGATCCCGACAATCATGCGGACGCCGGCGTTGGCCCCGTTGATGATCGCCTCGAAGAGGCTGTTGTCCCGCTCGTAATAGGGCTCGACGCGTACCCCCAATGTCTCCGGTTCTCCACCCTCGGGCAGAAGGATCTTCGACATCACCAGCGCCGCCGGGGCCGACAGAAGGGACGCCGAGACCAGATGCCCCGCGATGGTGGGGAACTGCTTCTGGAGGCTCAGCACGTAAAGCGCCAGGACGTTGGATGCGACGGTCGCCATGCCCGCCGTGAGAACGGTGCACAACTCCGACGCGGTCATCCGTCCCAGGTAGGGCTTGACCGTCAGCATCGATTCGACACCGACGAAAATATTGCTGGACGCCACGAGCGATTCGGCCCCGGAGATTCGCATCAGACGCGTGAACACCCACGCAAACGCCTTGATCAGCAGAGGCATGAGGCGCACGTAGTACAGGATCGCGATCAGGGCGGAAAAGAAGATAATCGTTGGAAACGCCTGAAACGCCAGGATGAACCCGAGTGACTCCGCTCCCTCCTCGCTTACCTGTCCGGGCCCGAGCGCCAAGGGGCCGAACACAAAACGCGCTCCTGCGCCGGCCGAATCAAGAACCTTGACGACGATGTCGTTGACGACGAGGAACACCCTCGCTCCCGCCGGGACAACGAAGATGAACAGCGCGACCAGAAGCTGCAAGCCGACCCCCCAACCGATCACGCGCCAGTTCATGTTCCGTCGGCCGGCGGACAGACACCATGCCACCCCCATTAGAACGAAGATACCCACGAAGCTGACGAGATTGTAGATATCCATATCCGTGGCTTCAGCCCGTGATCGCGGACGTCACCCGGGCAGGCGGCCTCCAGCGCCGGCCCAGGCGATTGCGTTCGGTCCTCGTTAGTGGCTCTTCTACTTCTTCCCGCCGTTCTCTTTGTCGCCGAGCCGTACGACGGCATAGACCAGTGCGGCGAGCAGACCGGCCAGCAGACCGAGTACGATCCAAAGGCCTGAGCCGGCGTTCCGATGTCGGATGTCCTGATAGATCCAGACCGCCACCAGAACGTGCACGACCGCACACAGGATCAGCAGCACGGCCATCCCGCCGTCCTCGGGCTGCTGCATCGCCTGTTCGAGCCGCATCTGCTCTCCTTCCAGCTCGAGTTCCTGCATCCGCCGCTGCAACTCGGCCTCTGTCCGCTGGTTCTCCAGCTCCAGGTCCATCCGCTGCAGCTCCATCTGGTATTCGGGATCTCCCTGCAGATCGTTCTGCTCCTGACAGAACGTCAGTCCCGGCAGCAGAAGGCTTGCCAACGCCACACACAGTATCAGTCGTTTCATTGTAGGTCTCCTTCAGATAGGTTAATAGGGACAAAGGTATTCTACCATATAGCCAAGCCGTCCGCCACCCCCTATTTCGGCTGACCACGATCTGGTATGACAAGCCGCATCAGTTCCCCCGGCAGTCGGACCCCGGTTCACGGTCTGCCAATTCGCGGAAGAACGTCTCGCGGGAATGAAGATCGCGGCGAAGTTGCGAGATTGTCGGCGTGGATACGGCTGCATCCCAGCGCGAGGGTGGGTCTGCCTCGTGCCACACCGTGGCGTCGCGGCTTACAGTGGGATTTCGCCGACGTCTTTCAAGATGTGGTGCGGC
>CBFDDG010000796.1:0-1839 GCA_965603505.1 uncultured Phycisphaerae bacterium
ATTCTGTACGCCGGGAGACCGGCGATGCCCACCAGCCAACGACCGGCCCACGGACGAGAGAGGCGTGCGGACTGCAACGACGGCGATCTGCTCTACATTCAGACCATGCTGCGCTTTTGAACCAACTGACAAGCGAGTGGCAGCAGCATACGATCGCGGGCTCTGCCGGCTGCGCCGCCGCTCTCGGATCGCTGCCTGTTTGGACAATGCGGAGCCCTGGTGGTCATCGCTCCTCCGGCAGATACACCGCCACTCTCGGGAATCCGAGCTGCGTAGGGCACCTATATGAAGTGAGAAGTCAAGGCACGTTTTCCGCGGGCGCCGCGTTTTTTGTTTGACTTCTCAAGGGGCGCCTTTCGTATGGCGATGACGCGCCGGCTCCTGCGAGGGTGGTCCAAGGATCCGGTCCCTCGTTGAGGTCGGCGGGATCGGCGGGCGGGCGAGAATGGGCCCAACGGTAGCTCGTCGGACCTCGCCCGCCGCAGCCCGCCGGCCGGTGTTACGGTGGCCAAGGCATCAGCTCACCACGCATGCCCTCAGGATCGTTACCGATCTTCGCTCGTATGGCGTACTGGCCGCGACAACGGCGTCGCCCACGCACCTATGCGGGACTCTCGAAATCGAGGTCCATGAAGATATTCGAGCGTAGCGGCAAGCGGCGGGTTCATTCAGGTGACGGGACTCGTCATGCGGTCCACTGCCCTACGGGGAACTCCGCCGCCTACGCAGGATTCAACGAGCCTGTTTCAAGGACGGTGCCGAACTGGCTGCCGCCGCCACACCGACCCACTCGGGCCGATACGCGCTGCCGTTTTTCCACATCCCCCACATCACTGCCGCCTGGCTGCGAGCCACATTGCGACGCGCGATGCGAGGGGTTAATCCTTCATAGAGCCATCTCCCGTATTGCTCAGCAAACGGATTATCCCGCGATGCAATCGCTGAGGTGGCTGCACCGAGGACTGTCGTCTTCAAACAACGGTTCACCTGCCGCACCACGTGCAATTGCACAGGACCACTGCCGCTGGTGCGGCGCTCAAGCCCGATGCCCAGGTATTTCCACAACGCCGACTTGCTCTTGAAGCGCCACGGGGTGTCGATGTACGCAAAGAAGGTCGACGCGCGAATCCAATGGATACCGGGAATCTCGATAAAACGCCGGATCTGGGGTTCCTTCCGAGCCAACTGGATCAGGAGCCGTCGCATGGCTGCCACTTGCTCACCGGCTCGATCATAGCCACTCCACAAACACCTCAACTGTGCATGGACGATCCTGTTGCGGGGCAAGCGGGACAACAGTTCGCCCTGCAGCTCAGGCTCCGCGAACGCTTTCTCGTGTACGATCATCCCGTGACGTCGAAGCTGGGCCATGATTCGATTGGCTTGACGTACCCGATTGCGAACCCGGTCGTGGTACAACCCGACCTGCTGCTTGAAGACGGTCCGGTCGAAGGTCTTCGGGTGATGGACTGGCTTGATGTATCCGCCACGATAGAGTTGAGCCAGTTTCTCGGCATCGATCGGATCATCCTTGTCAGCGTCCTTGGCGATCAGATGATTGCGACGAGGATCACAGGCGACGATCTCGTCCACGTGGCGAGTCAGATTGCGGATCAGCCAGTCCGCCAATACTCCTTCCTCCAGGACTACGTGCCGTGGCCGCCGAACGGAGTTGAGCGCTTCTACGAGGGCCGGGATCGCAGTCGGCACACGCATCCGCTTGGTCAACCGCCCACGAGCCGTCATCACCGCAATCTCTGTCTCTTGGCAATGCACATCCAAACCGATAAAGTGCTTTCGTTCCATCGGGGCCTCCTTGCCGTTGGGCTGTTGGGTGTC
>CBFDDG010000797.1:0-1838 GCA_965603505.1 uncultured Phycisphaerae bacterium
ACAGCAAGTGGACGACCAACATCAACACGGAGATGAACTACTGGCCCGTCGAGGTGACGAACCTGTCCGAATGTCACGAGCCCCTCTTCGCAATGCTGGAGGACGTGGCCGAGTCCGGCCGCAAGACGGCAAAGGTCCATTACAACTGCCGCGGCTGGGTCCTCCACCACAACACAGACCTCTGGCGCGGCACCGCCCCCATCAACCACTCCAACCACGGGATCTGGCCCACCGGCGGCGCGTGGCTGTGCCAGGACCTCTGGGAGCATTACCTGTTCACGGGCGATGAGGCCTTCCTCAAACAGCGCGCCTATCCGCTGATGCGCGAGGCGGCGCTGTTCTTCGTGGACTTCCTGATCGAAGACCCGAAGACCGGCTGGCTGATCAGCACACCGTCGAACTCGCCCGAGAACGGCGGCCTCGTGGCCGGCCCGACGATGGACCACCAGATCATTCGCGACCTCTTCGGCAACTGCATCAAGGCCTTGGAAGTCCTCAATGTGGACGACGATTTTAGAGAGGAACTCCGCGAACTGATGGGTCGTATCGCGCCGAACCAGATCGGCCGGTATGGGCAGCTCCAGGAATGGCTCGAGGACAAGGATAACCCGAAGAATCAGCACCGGCACGTCTCGCACCTGTTCGGCCTGCACCCGGGCAAGGAGATCACGCGACGCGGGACACCCGCCCTCTTCGCGGCGGCCCGCAAGTCCCTGGAGTTCCGCGGCGATGGCGGCACCGGCTGGTCGATGGCCTGGAAGGTGAATTTCTGGGCGCGCTTTCAGGACGGCAACCATGCCTACAAAATGCTCAGCAGCCTGCTGACGCCGCAGCGAATGTATCCGAACATGTTCGACGCTCACCCGCCGTTCCAGATCGACGGCAATTTCGGCGGCGCGGCCGGCCTCGCCGAAATGCTCCTACAGAGCCACGAGGGCGAGATTCACTTGCTGCCCGCCCTGCCGGACGCGTGGCCGGACGGCTGCATCACAGGTCTGTGCGCCCGCGGCGGCTTCGAGGTGGACGTCGCCTGGAAGAACGCGCGACTTGCCCAGGCGACGATTCACTCCACACTCGGCAACAAGTGCAAAGTCCGCACCCCTGCCGCCATTCGTGTTGAGGTGGATGGACGGGATACGCGCGTCTCGCGACCCGCGAGAAATGTCGTCCTGTTCCAGACTGAATCCGGCAAGGCTTATGTCCTCCTGCCGTTGGAATGACACGGGATCGAGGGAAGGAAACCAGATGAGAGACTACCAGATGAATCGAATCGCGATGGGCGTCATCGTGCTTGGGGCCACCGTCAGTATACACGTTGGCAACGCGGCCGAGGGCGAGCACTGGGCGCGGCTGAAGCTGTGGTACCGCCAACCCGCGAAAGAATGGACCGACGCCCTGCCCGTCGGCAACGGCCGGCTCGGCGCCATGGTCTTCGGGGGCGTCGAAACCGAGCGAATCCAGCTCAACGAGGACACGATCTGGGCGGGTCATCCCATCGAACGTGACAGGGTCGGCGCCTACAAGCACCTGCCCGCCGTCCGACGTATGCTCTTTGACGGTCGATATGCGGAGGCGCAGAACCTCGTCCAGAAAGAGTTCATGGGACCGCGCGTGATCCGCAGCTACCAAACGGTTGGGGACCTCCACCTTCAATTCGAGACGACGGGCGGCGTCACGGAGTACCGTCGGGAGTTGGATCTCGACACGGCAATCGCCTCCGTTCGGTTCCGACAGCATGGAGCCACTTTCACGCGCGAAGTGTTCTCGAGCCCCATCGACCAGTGCATCGTCGTGAGGATCTCCTGCGACAAGCCCGGCATGGTTGGCTTCATCGCGAA
>CBFDDG010000798.1:0-1833 GCA_965603505.1 uncultured Phycisphaerae bacterium
CAGGAACTCGCGGCGGCCCAGCAGAGCCTACGGCAACTTATGACCATCCGCCAGGAGGCAGTGCTCGTGCTGAACAGCCTGCTGGACTGACGAGGCCAGCGGGCCGGGCTATGGCCAAGCGAGCCCAAATGGCCTTTTTCACGCGAGCGAGCATCCGCCATTGTGAATCCCGCATCCAAACGGAAGCGTTGCGATTGACGATTTCCCAGTCGCGGCCTATAATGAGGTCCCGGCTGCCGATGTGCTGGGCGTGCAGATTCGGCTGTGGGCCGAATTAGGAATTGTCAACCGCAGAGGCCCGCTGCGCGGGATTCTCAGCCTCTTTGGACAGGTATGACCGATAATCTGTTCTATCACCTGGGCCGCAAGATGGGGCCGAAGCTGCGCAAGGCCCGATGGATGTGGGAATCGATGGCGGGCACGGAGGCCGATGCCATTCGCCTGGAGCACGGCGTCGGGCTGGACCTGGCGCATGAGGCCAGGAAGCAGCTCCAGATCGACACAGACGTCCGGACGGAGGAGACGCTCGACGAGATCGGGTATCAACTGACCGCCTGCGTGGTGAACAAGCTGCGCACGTTCCATTTCAATGCCTTTCACAGTGCCGAGCCGAACGCGTTCGCCTTGCCCGGGGGCTTCGTTTTCATCAGCCGCTCCATCATTGAGTTGTGCCGTTGGGACAGGAGCGAGGTGGCTTTCATCCTCGCCCATGAGATGGGGCACGTCATTCGGGGCCATGCGATCGAACGCATCGTCGCCAACTCGGCCGTTTCTGCGGTCTCCCGCGCCGCTCCGGTCCGCGGCGTCCTGGCCGGCTGGCTGAAGACCGTGGGGGTGCAGTTCCTTCAGACCGCCTACTCGCGGGATCAGGAGCTGGAGGCGGACAGGCTTGGTGTGCGGCTGATGGATGCCGCCGGCTACGATCCGGAGGCATCGATGCGACTCCTTGCGCGTCTGGCCGAATTGAAGCAGTCTTCCGATCCCCTGAAGCTCGGCGAATACTTCTCCACGCATCCCAATTCGGAAGTCCGGATCAGGAGCATCCGGCACTATTTGCAGCATCGCGCCGGCCCGGAAGGGAAGAGGTCGAAGCCTGCAAAATGACAGAGGGCTGCAGGTCATGCCCACAGCCCTCTATGTCAGATCTGTCCGACCGCTATGCGGCTATTGCCCCTGTCAGGGAGCAACCGGCGGTTCGGGCCGGGTCACGCGGATGTCATCGATATAGAGCAGACCGGTGCCGTCCTGCGTCGGATTGTCCCGGTCGCCCACGCCGAGGTACAGCTTTTTGACCCGGGTCAGGTTCACCGGGGCGAACTCGCTCAGCGGGATCCTCAATTCGGTCCAGTCGGTCGCGAGGACCGCATTGGGATCCGGGTGGGTTACCACGCCCAGCTTGTTGCTGCTATCCTGGATCGCCACATACAGGTCGTCGCGGTCGTTGCCGGTGTTGAGTCCGACGCTTACGGCCCGCCACGCACCGCCGACCGCGCCGGTGGTCTGGACGTCGGAGAATTCGGCGAAGCCCGCGCCGGCCCGAGCGTTGTTACTGGCCAAAGCCAGTCCGACGCAGACGTTGCCCGTCATGAAGATGGTCTGCGGGTTCGCCGATGCATCGGCGCCGGTATTCTCGTCGTCGGGCTGCTGGATCCAGTTCGTGCCGTCCGAAGAATGGTAGGCCGTGAGCAAGTTGCCTTTTCGCTCCAGTTTGACCCAGTACGGCAACGTGACCGCGCCCGTGGCGCTGTGGGCCGAGACGGCGCTGGCCGCGGTGCCCGGGCGGTCCTGGAAGGCCCGGCGGCCGTCGGGGGTCGTGAACATGAACGCGTACGA
>CBFDDG010000799.1:0-1826 GCA_965603505.1 uncultured Phycisphaerae bacterium
GGCTCGGACGCCAACGGCAAGGAGCAGGCCAGGCAGCGGATGCTTGCCGAAATGAAGAACCTGCACGACCAGGACAAAACCGCGTTTGGCGTCTACATGGGAGATGGTGCCTTTCGTGTCGCCGTTCTCAAGGACAGGTGCCTCATGGATGCCGCGGCCCCGGACAAGAGTGGAGCGTGGAGAGATCTCGACGTCTCCGTGCTGCAGAAGCTCGTACTGGAACAATTGCTCGGCCTGGACGAACAGAAGATGGGCAACCCCGATTACGTCCAGTACGTGAAAGACATGCCGAATGCGATCCATGACATCATCGCGCACATCGACGCTGGCCGGCAACAGGTTGCCTTCTTCACCAACCCGATCAAGATGCCGCAACTGGCCAGAATCACCGAGGCCGGCGAGCGCATGCCTCATAAATCGACCTACTTCTATCCGAAGATGTACACCGGACTGACCATCCAGAAACTTTAGCACTTGTTGGAGAGCTTACATGGTTGACTGGAAGAACCCGCCGAGATTGTTCATCCCGGGCCCTGTAAAGGTCAACGAGGATGTCCTGCAGCAATTAGCCCATCCAACCCTCGGACATCGTGGCAAAGAATACGCGCAGCTCCATGGTGACGTGGCTGAGATGCTCAAGAAGATCCTGTTCACAAACCAGCACGTCTTCCTCTCGACGTCCAGCGGCTCTGGGCTGTGGGAGGCCTCGATCCGCAACTGCGTTGCCCCGGATGAAGTGATTCTCGCCACCTGCTGCGGTGCGTTCAGTGATAAGTGGGCCGACGTCGCCAGGAAGTGCGGCCGACAGGTCGAAGAGCTCAAGGTCGAATGGGGCTGGCCTACGACCCCGGAGTTGATCGACGAGAAGCTCGCCGGTGGTAAATACGCAGCCATCACGCTGGTCTACAATGAGACGAGCACCGGGTTGACGAACCCCGTCTACGAGATCAGCAAAATGATGAAGGCCAAGTACCCGGACGTATTGGTCTTCGTGGACACCGTCAGCGGCATGATCGGCCTGCCGTTACACTTCGATGAGCTCGGCTGGGACGTCGCGTTCGCATCAGTGCAGAAAGCCTTTGCCATTCCGCCGGGATTCACGGTCGCCGCCGTCAGCAACAGGGCTGTCGAGAAAAGCAAGAGCGTCCCGGCCAGGGGTTATTATTTCAACTTCGAGTTGTGGGCCAAGTCGGCCGAGAAGAACCAGACCCTCGTGACGCCCAGCATTCCGCACATCACGGCCCTTCACTACCAGTGCCGGAAGCTCGTCAACGAAGGTATGGAGAACGTCTGGGAGCGCCACAAGCAGATGGGCGAGTTCGTCCGCCAGTGGGCCAGGGAGAAATTCGAAGTCTTTCCGGAGGACAGGTACGCCTCCAATACACTGACGACGGTGAAGAACACACGCGGGATCAACGTCGCTGAGGTCATCGGCGCAATCCAGAAGAAGCACAACACCGTCTTCGGCAACGGTTACGGCAAGCTCAAGGAGAAGACCTTCCGCATCGCGCACATGGGCGATATCACCATGGACGATCTGAAAGAGCTGCTCGGCTGGATCGACGAGGAAATCGGCTAATCCTGCGCCGCAGAACCACCCGACGGGGAGCTTCCCGTTCGTGAATCGCACGGCGAATGCGTCCGCCGTCAATGTGAGCGTCTGGCCTCTTTCAAGGGCCTCGTTGATCTTCCGGGCCGTCACGGTGCCAGCAAAAGCGGGTTTGGCCGGGGCCTTCGCGCGCAGTGTCTTGAAATAGTAGTCGGGCTCGATTCCGTGCTCGTCCGCGATCTCGATGACCTTGCAGTCGTGACAGCCCCCAAGAACC
>CBFDDG010000800.1:0-1814 GCA_965603505.1 uncultured Phycisphaerae bacterium
CGGCCGATTCTCTCATTCATGGGTGCTATTGTACACTCCCCGGCGGTGGAATGCCACTGGTGAAATTCATCTTGGGTTCGGGGGGAATTCGTGCTACACTACTATCCCATGGAGTGCAGCCGGCCGGAACGGATCATGCTTACGCAAGCGTAAGCATGGCACCCGTCTTTGATGGCGTTGGCGTGAATGAGCTTGTGATTTCGAGGGTCGATTATGAACAAGGGCATGAAGAAAGCATCGAGACGACAGTTTCTGAAATCAGCGAGCGGGGCCGTGGCGGCGTTCACGATCGTGCCGCGTCACGTGTTGGGGCAGGGACAGACTCCCCCGAGCGAGAAATTGAGTATTGCCGGCATCGGGGCCGGCGGCATGGGAGGCGGTGACATCAATGCCGTGGCGGAGGGCAACAATATCATCGCGCTCTGCGACGTCGATCTGCGGCGGGCCTCCACGATTGAGAAGTATCCTGAAGCCAAGGTGTACCGCGACTTCCGCAAGATGTTCGACGAGATGGCGGACCAGATCGATGCGGTAATCGTCGGCACGCCCGACCATACGCACGCCGTGGCGGCCATGGCCGCCATCAAGCGGGGCAAGCACGTCTACTGCGAGAAGCCTCTGGCCCACTCCGTCGCCGAGGTTCGCGCTTTGATGAAGGCCGCACAGGAGTACAAGGTAGTGACGCAGCTCGGCAACCAGGGCCATTCCTTCGATACGATCCGCACGTTCTGCGAGTGGGTCTGGGACGGTGCGATCGGCGACGTCCATACGATTCACTGCGGCTGCCGGGCCGTCAATTCCGGGACCGGTCGACTTTCGCAGATGAATGAGAAGGAAGAGATTCCGCCCGAACTGAAATGGGACCTCTGGCTTGGCCCGGCGCAGGAGCGGCCGTACCACTCGTTCTATTTGCCGGGGCGATGGCGCGGCTGGGTGCCCTTCGGCAACGGCACCATCGGCGACTGGATCTGCCACGTGGTCGATCCCGTCTTCTGGGCTCTCGATCTCGGGGCGCCGCGCACCGTCGTGGCCCGGGTTAAGGACTACGACCCGAAGACGCAGGGCGACGCCTTCCCGAAGGGTGACATCATCACCTTCGAATTCCCGGCCAAGGGCAGCCGCGGGCCCATCACGCTCGCGTGGCACAGCGGCACCGAGCCGATTCCACGGGCGAAGGAACTGGAGCCGGATCGCAAGAGCGTCGAGACCGGGGCCTATGTCTACGGCAACAAGGGCGTCATCATGTACGGCTCGCACGGGGCCGGCAGCGTCCGCATCATCCCCGAGACGGCGATGAAAGCCTACAAGCGGCCCCCGCAGAAGATCCCCCGGGCCCTGGAGCATCACCAGGACTGGCTGCGGGCCATTCGCACGGGCGGCAAGGCCGGGTCCGACTTCTCCTATGGCGGCCCGCTGACGGAACTCGCGATGCTGGGCGTCATCGCCCTGAAGATGCCGGGCACGAAACTCCAGTGGGATGCGGTGAATACGCGATTCACCAATTGCGAAGAGGCCAACCAGTACATTAATCCGCCGTACAGAAGCGGCTGGACGCTTTAGCCTGAGGCTGCACGCCCCGGCAGACAATAACAGGGCACGTGTGTCTTATCCGGCAAACGAGCACACGTGCCCCTTGTCGATGGGCTCACTCGGCCCCAATCTTCACCACTGCGTGCCATTCTGTATCTCTTCACGTGGTTAGTCGCAGACGGCCGGCGATGGTTTCACGGAAACAGAGCGTTGGAGGCCGTGGCAGGCGGATTCGCCGGCCGAGCCCACGACGCATCATTTCTGCAAATTAGGTATTTTCCCTA
>CBFDDG010000801.1:0-1782 GCA_965603505.1 uncultured Phycisphaerae bacterium
CGGCCGGCTCTTCAGCCTGTACAAGTTCCGTACGATGATCGACGGCGCGGAAAAGCACGTCGGCCCCGTCTGGGCATCGAGAGACGACGATCGCGTGACGCCCGTGGGCCGGATCCTCCGCAGGACGCGGCTCGATGAGCTACCGCAGCTTTATAACATCCTGCGGGGCGATATGAGCCTGGTCGGCCCCCGCCCGGAGCGACCCTACTTCGTCCAGCGCCACAGGGCGTTGCAGGGGATACGCCTGGCCGTCAAGCCGGGTCTGACGGGACTCGCCCAGATCAGGAGCTTCTACGATCTCAAGCCCACCCACAAGGTCAGGTACGACTACCTTTACATTCAGAACCGATCGTTGTTCCTGAACGTGTACATCCTCCTTCAGACCATCCCCGTGCTCTTCACCAGGCAGGGGTGGTGAGCGCTTCGATTTACGATTTGCCATTTACTATTTACTATTTGTGAACGAAGCGGACCGGCCGCAGCCCAAATAGTGAATCGTCAATAGTAAATAGTAGATTCTCACGCCTCCGGATACACCCACGGCTTTCGGTATTCACGCCGCAGTAGCTTGTTGGCCTCTGCGTCGTTGACGCAAACCTCCCTCCGCCCGTCCCACTCGACGCTGCGTCCGAGCTTGTAGGAGAGCATCCCGAGCAGGCTCATGTTCGTCGAGTAGTGGATCTCCTCGATGTCGCACACCGGTTTGCTGCCCGTCTCAATGGCCTTGAGGAAGTCGGCCCAGACCTCCTTGATGTTCTGGTCGTCCGGCTGATTGAGCTGCGGTTCCTCATGGATCTCCTCTTGCCCTCTGCCGAGCGGGTAGAACGTCCAGCCCCGCTTCCAGCCCATGTGGAAGGTGCCTTTCGTGCCGTAGAAGAAGCAGCCGACGTTTTCCGTCTTCTCCGTGGGATTGCCGGCGAACTGGCGATGCTCCCACGTGACGGTCAGGTCGTCGAACTCGTACGTCGCGATCTGGTGGTCCGGGGCGTCGGTCGTCTGGTATTCCTCCGTCAGGATGGGTTTGCCCTTGATCGGCCGGCCGCCGACGGAATACACCGTCTTCGGCCATTTCCTCTCCATGATCCACAGGACCTGATCGACCCAGTGGACGCCCCAGTCGCCCAAGGTGCCGTTGGCGTAATCGAGGTAGCTGCGGAATCCGCGAGGATGAATGCCGCCGCGCCGGGGGTTCTCCGGGTCGCCATTGAACGGCCGCACGGGGGCGGGGCCGCACCACAGATCCCAGTTGAGCTCCTTCGGCGGCTCGAAGTTCTTCCTCGGCTCCTCCGGCCCGCCACCGCCATACAGTACAAAGCAGCGGACCATCCCGATCTTGCCCGCCTTGCCCTCCCTCAGAAACTTCATCCCCGAGACATTGTGCGGCGATACCCGCCGGTGCGTCCCGACCTGCACGACCCGGCCGGCGGCGCGAGCGGCGTTGACCATCGCCCGGCCCTCCATGATCGTATGCCCGATGGGCTTTTCCACGTACACATGGGCCCCGGCCTTGACGGCCGCGATGGTCGCCAGCGGGTGCCAGTGGTCGGGCGTGGCCACGATGGCGATCTCCGGCTTCTCCCTCTCCAGCATCTCGCGGTAGTCCTCGTAGTGTTTCGGCTTATCGCTCGTCCACTTCGCCGCCTCGGAGGCACATCGGTCAAGCTGGCGCCGGTCCACGTCCACGAGCGCGACAATCTTGCATCGGCCGGAAGCGGCGGCCTCGCGCAGGATATTCGTCCCCCACCAGCCGCTGCCGATCAGGGCCGTGCGGTACGTCTTATC
>CBFDDG010000802.1:0-1780 GCA_965603505.1 uncultured Phycisphaerae bacterium
CGGCCATCTCTTCTCCATCCACTGTGACAGCGAAATCGCCCCAGTTCGCTTGATGATGCTCGATGGTGACTTCCCCCGAGCTCACGGAGGCAGACGCAGTCTCTTGCGGCCTGCCCGGCCTCCGGGGGCGCTCGAATGGCGGGGGCTGTATCGGCGCGAGCGTCTCGACCTGAATGGAGCGGACCACGATGGCGCCTTCGCTCGCGGCCGGATCGAGACGAAACCGGGTGCCTTGTCCCAATGGCTCGTGGATGAGCAACGAGTAGTCATGCCACTGTCCGTCGCTGCTCACGGTGAAACGAACGGAGCGGCCCGCCTGAAAGGTCTTGCCATAGAAGAGTTCAGCGTGTGCATCGGCGTTCGACTTCATCGACACGCGAACCCGGGTCATCCCCTCGCCTGGCAGATCCACCGCCGGGCCTTCGATCCACGGGTCGTTCCCGGTCGATCGGAACGCAAGACCCTTCGACGAGATGGCTGTTTCCCCCACGTGCTGGTTGCCCTGCCAGCCGTGCAGGCCTATCGCGAAGTCCCACGTCAGCGCCACCTTGCCCCACGCCTCGGCCGAAAACACGGTCCCAAGCGTAAGTGCTGCAAACACCACACGGGAATATGCCTGAACCACTGCGGTATCGGTCATAAGCATTCTCCATTGTCATTGGGGTCGAACCGCAAGAGCGGCATAGTATAATGGTTTCCATGAGCCTGGAACAGGAAACTAAGGACAAGGCCCTGGAACTCGGCTTCGATGCGGCGGGCATCACGGACGCCTCGCCCATTGGGCCCGAGCATATCGAGCGTTTCGAGGCGTGGCTTCGATCCGGCTACGCCGGGCGGATGCACTACATGCATCGTAACCTCGACAAACGAATCGACCCGGGAAAGCTCCTGGCCGGTGCCAAATCGGTGGTCGTTGTCGCCCTGAACTACAAGATCCGCGAGGAGGATGCCGGGCCGGCCTCCTCGGACGATCCGGTCGGCAGGGTGGCTCAGTACGCACAGTACGAAGATTACCACCCGTTTCTCAAGTCGCTGCTGCACAAGCTGGCCAACTTCCTGCAGGCAAAGGCGGACCGGCCGCAAGCGTTCAAGATCTGCGTGGATTCAGCCCCCGCGGCGGAGAAGGCGCTGGCCGTTCGCGCCGGCCTGGGATTCATCGGAAAGAACCACCTGCTCATCCATCCGCAGCTCGGACCGCAAATCCTGCTCGGTGAGCTGATAACGACGGTGAGCCTGCGTCCCGACCCGACGCATCCCGGAACGTGCGGGCAGTGCAATCTTTGCCTGGGGGCGTGCCCGACCGGCGCACTGCGGCCTGATGGCTTTCTGGACGCACGCCGGTGCATCAGCTACCTCACCCAGTATGAATCGCAGGACCAACGGGCCCGCGCCATCGGCAACTGGCTCTTCGGCTGCGATGAATGCCTGCTGGCATGTCCCTTTCAGCAGAATGCCCCCGCGTGTGCGAACCTGCATTTCAGACGACACATCGAAAGGGCTGCCCTGAACCTTCGGGAGTTGCTTCAGCTTACACCCGAGGCTTTCAAAGCGAGATTCCGCGATTCGCCCGCGGCCGGGCCGGGACTCGAAGTGCTGAAACGCAACGCGCGGCTCTGTATGGAGAATCTCAAGAGCGTCTGAGGCATGCCCTGGTGAAGCCCTCGGCAGGCTCTGCTTGCTGCGGCCACCCGTGCACGTCAAAGGCTCGGCCGTAACGCACGATGACCGGTTCCGCGCAGAAAAAGAACGGCATCACAGACGGTTAAGGAAATTCCTTAAT
>CBFDDG010000803.1:0-1758 GCA_965603505.1 uncultured Phycisphaerae bacterium
GATTTGAGTGACAAGACGGCGATACTCTTCGCTGAGGAACTTCGTTTAGGAACAACCGCAGAAGCAGATGGTGATCGTCGTGACGTGTAATCACGAGCGGTCCTGATCGCCCATGCGGGTATTGTGTGCGAGGGTGGTGGTCTGTACATGGAGGCCGTACTGGGCCATGTCACCACGACGCTGGACAACGTCGTGGTGGTAGCTGACGCCTGCATCTTACCGTGACAGGACGTGGCTCGGCGCGGCGTACGGGGGCCCACGCAACGAAACGAGAGTGGTGTATGTCCCTGGATCCGAAGAAACTTGATGGTGGGGCGGCAAGACCGCTGGTCCGATGGCGGGCATGCCTTCCCAAGAGAGTGGTCGATCTCCGAGTGCTCGTGTGCTTTGTGGGCATCAGTTGGCTCCTGACTGGTTGTGATGACCAGGTGCGCCGGCCATCTGCGGAGGACCTTGCAGAGTTCGAGATGGCTGCCCCGAGTGGGCCATCCGTCGATATGGACCGTGTTGCGAAGGCGAAAATACCAACCGGCCCATACCGTGTCGTTCCGGGCGATATTCTGCAACTGGAAATGCCAAGGATCCTGGACCCCCAATCCGTGGCGGGCGCGACCGCGATGGATGGCAATCAGAGGTACAACTGTCGGGTTAACGACGCCGGGATGATCGTCTTGCCTATCATCGGTTCGCTCGCTGTAGCGGGGAACTCCCTTGCAGAGATTGAATCGTCTGTTATGGCTGAATACTATCCAAAATACGTCAAGACGCCACTTCCGGTCTATGTGAGTGTCATCGAGTACAGCACGCGGCGGGTTTCTATCGTTGGGGCTGTGGCACGACCGGGTATCTACTCGCTCCGGCATGACCAGATGTCCTTGGTTGCGTTACTGATGGAAGCAGGGGGCATCATCGAAAGAGGAGCCGCAGTGATTCGTATCACGCGGGCAACTCCGACGGGCCCGCACTTGCCGGTAATGGGCGTCTCTGCAACAGCACAAAGCGAAGAGAGGCACTCTGAACTGAACCCGGTCGTACATATGGCCTCGTATGAACCCGCATCTGGTGGGGGGCCGCGGGGAGCGGGTGAAGTCGGGGCAACCGCCATATTCGACTGGGAAGGCCCTCTCAACACGGCTGGCTGGCTCACATTCGAGGATAGTGGCTCGGTTCGGATCCACAAGTACGTGGATTTGGGAAATGAGCTCCAACGCTTGGCGCTCCTCGGAGCTGTGGCGACAGAATCCAGACAGGCCCCGATAGATGAGTTGCGGGAACGACTGATCGAACTGGCGCGACACCTCGAAGCAACCTCGCCGGACCAGGACGCACGTTTCCGAACGGAAGTTACAGGCTGGGAAACAACGGACGGTCGTCACTTCGAGGCATCACTGGGTGACTCCGTCGATATCGATGCGAGGTCCGTTCGCGAAAGTACGGTAGTGAGAACCGAAGCGGCTGAGGACATTACAGGGCTGGCTCTGCCGGTGAAAGGGCTGAATATACCGTTTGCTGATGCTGCTCTCCAGGAGGGCGATTCGGTCGTTGTTGAATCGCCGATCGAGCAGTTCATCTCGGTTGTAGGGCTGGTGAACCGGCCTGGAAACATGCCCTACCCGCCGGACGCTCAATACAATCTTATTCAGGCGATTGCCTTCGCAGGAGGTCTCGATCTCGTAGCGGATCCTCGATATGTCAGTGTGTATCGACTGCGACCGAGCGGCGACGTGGCAAGCGCCACATTCCAACTCGTGAATCCGG
>CBFDDG010000804.1:0-1752 GCA_965603505.1 uncultured Phycisphaerae bacterium
TCAGGTAACGCGTCATCAACTCGGGATCCGACTTGTACAGCTCAACCGCGGTCTTTTCCACGGCCGGCTGCAAGGCCAGCAACGTGCCCTCCAAATCGCCTTGCACGGCCTGGATGTCGCCGCGCATGTCGGCATAGCGCAGATTGGCGTAGTTGGCCACAAAATTGAACACCCACCAGGCCGAATCCCACGAGAACTTGTCCAGGCTGCCGACCGTATACGACTCGGGCAAGGCGTCAATACCACAGTAGAGCGGTACGTAGCAACTGAAGTATGTATCGTCCACGCCATACCAGTAGACACCGCCGATCGGATCGGGCAGCCAGGCGCGCGACTGCGACACGAAGGTAAAGCCCGTTTGTTGTGTCGAGATCGGACGTTCCCAGCCATACTCGTCGCCATCGATCGTCCAGTGAATGGGACGCCAGCGGTTGGGTGTGCCGTGCGGTCCGGCATCGACTCCTTTGGTCATGTCGAAATCAGTGCCCTCGAAGTGATCGCGCATCAACGCGAACACGTCCGCCACCGAGATCTTCTTGTCGGGCTTGATCCACAACGGATAAGGCTCGGACCCCTCGACGCCCCGAAAGTAGTCGGGCGAGAAGTCTTGCGATGGCGCTGCCCGGCGAAGGAAGCTCCACACGCGACCGTCCCCGTAGCGACGGTTCTTCGGCGTGGCCGGGCAGTAGGCCTCACAAAAGCGAAACGGCTCACCGGAGTCGGGGTCGTAGTACCCCTTCTCCACCGCGAACGAGATGGCATTATCCGAATAGAGACAGTTTTCGGGATCATCGAGCGGGAATTCTCCGATGCGGGCTTTGTTGGCATGGCAGGATATGTATCCGTCCGGAATCCGGCGGGCCACCCAGACGGCACCCTTGCCGGCCGGACCCGGCCCGATAATCTCCAGAATCCAGGCCTCCTGCGTGTCGGCAATGGAAATCGACTCGCCCGTGGAGCGGTAGCCATACTGGGCAACCAGGTCGGTCATAACCTTGATTGCCTCTCTGGCCGTCTTAGCACGTTGCAGGGCCAGCCGCATCAGGTCCCAGTAATGCAACAGGCCCTCGGGATTCCGTAGTTCCTGACGGCCGTCAAACGTCGTCTCGCTGATCGCCAGTTGGTGCTCGTTCATCAGACCGACGACGGCATAAGTGTGTGGCACCTGCTTGATCTTGCCGCGTACGTTGCCACCCCAGTCCTTGATCTCCAGAAACTCTCCCGGCTCGTAGTCTGCCGCAGGAGAGTACCGCAGATGTGGATGAAACTCGCCGTCACAAGTATACGTGATAATCACCGACCCGTCGGCCGATGCTCCCCTGGTCACCAGCAGATTGGTGCAGGCCTCCACACGCGGTCCGACAAGATGAACACACATACAGAGATACAATGGTGAGATCAGTAAATGGTACTTGTTCATATCCTCCATCCTTAGAATCCCCAACAGAACCCCGAGCGCGAGCGAGGGGCCGCCCAAATGCGCGGGTACCGCAGTTGGCCGGTCGCTTGCGCTCCCGGTTCTGTTAGGCGCTCTTAATGCCGTGGCCGTTCGCCTTCACCGGCTACAGAGGTCGCGGCCTCTGCCGACTCGGTCCATCATATCGCCATGAGCTTGCGCACCCCAGCGCCCGGCTCAGTGCGTCAAGGCATGGAGCACGACATTCGCCGCCAGGCGCCGGGCATCTTCGTCCACCAGCCCACGGCAGTCGTGGCAGACGTGCCCCTCCAAGCCGCAGCCAATCGCATAGGGAC
>CBFDDG010000805.1:0-1746 GCA_965603505.1 uncultured Phycisphaerae bacterium
TGGGACGCCGCAAGAAGCTCGCCTATACGACCGTACTGACCGTGATGCAGAAGCTGGAGAAGGCCGGGTGGCTCGCGCACCGCAACGAGGGCAAGAGCTACATCTACCGGCCGGCCGTCAGCCGCGAGCAGGCCGGGGCAGGGTCCGTGCGACGGTTTCTCACTCACGTCTTCGAAGGCGACGCCGTCGCCATGTTCCAACACTTGATCCGCGAGAGCGACCTGAGCGATAAAGATCTCGGCGAGCTTCGCAGGATGATCGAGGAAAAGCGAAAGGAGAAGAAACCATGATCGGCGAGATCTTCTCAGAGCACCCCTGGCTGTGGCCGCTTGTCTGGCAAGGCACCCTCTGCTTAGCGGTGGGGCTCGCGGGAAGCTTGCTCCTGCGGCGACGGCCGGCCCAAGCACACCAGTTTCTTCTCACCGGCCTGCTTGCCTCCGTGTTGATGCCGGGCCTGTATCTCCTGGTCTGCCACATGGAGTTGGGCCTGCTTGTCTCGGGGCCTTCCCCAGTGCCCGCACAGGCCGTGGAGACGCTTGTCCTTAGCGAAGTGGACATCGAAGCGCCGGCCGTGATGGATACGTATGATGCCTCGCTCGTCCCTGCCGTCTCGGAACAAGCTATCCCCCCTGCCACAAGTATGTCGCCGACCGTGCCCGCGATTCCGTGGCACACTCTCGTCCTGCTGGGCTGGATGGCCGCTAGCACGATCCCTCTGGCCCGTCTCGGTCTGCGGTTTGCCCTGGGTGCTCGATTAATGCGTACCGCCGCACCGTTGGACAGCGAGCGCCTCCGTCACGCCCTCGAAACGGCAAAGGCAAGGCTTGGGATCTCCGGCGTCGTCTGGATTCGCGCCAGTGCGAGAGTTCGCAGCCCGATCATCTGGTGCTGGACGCGGGCGCCCGTTCTGCTGGTGCAATCGGATGCGGCCGACAGCGATGCCGATGCGGACTGGGTGGGCGTCTTCTGTCACGAGCTGGCGCACTGGAAACGGCTCGATCACGTCAGTGGCTTGATGACGGAGCTTCTGGCCTGCGGGCTGCCGTGGCATCCGCTCGTGTGGTGGGCGAGGCGACGGCTGCTGAGGCTCAGCGAGCAGGCGTGCGATGACTGGGTCTTGGCCGGCGGACAGCCCGGGGTCGATTATGCGGAGTCCCTGCTCGGCCTTTCGGCCGAGAGACGAATGGCGTTTGTGCCAACGATCGTTGGAAAGGAAAAAGCCATGAAAGCACGAATTCGCAGAATCATCACAGATCGATGCGGCGATCCAAGAGTTGGGAAACGATGGGCACTCGCTGTCAGCCTGCTGGCGGTGCTTGCCACAATGGGAGTGGCGTTCGCCCAGCGCGGCCCTGCCCCGCCGGAGAGGCGGGACTTCGAGGGCCGTCGTGAGGTCGGTGAACGGCGGGAAGCCCAAGAACGAATCATGGCCCGACAACGCGAGGCCCTGCAACGCATGCTCGACGATCTCGCCGGCCGCATCCGTGAAAAACAGACGTTGCTGCGCGAGCGCGGCGACGAGCTCGGCGAGGAACGGCCGGTGATCGAGCTCGAAGCGGACTTGCTGCGCGAACAGGCCGAACAGATCGAGCGACGGCTTCGCAACCTGGAGCGAACCGAACGACGCCCGTCGGAACCGGACGAACCGCTTGCGCGAGCGCGCCAATACCTGGAGATCAACGAGGACGAAGCCAGGCCGCCGGAGGAGTTCGAAGCCCGGTTCGAAGAGATGAACAGACATCGCGA
>CBFDDG010000806.1:0-1739 GCA_965603505.1 uncultured Phycisphaerae bacterium
CCCACCACGTCGCGATCCACGGGCCAGTTGCGGAAGACGGCCGCAGAGATCTTGATCTGAGGCCGGATCTGCCGAGCCTGCGCCGCCACCTCCGCGACAACTGATGTTATCTGCTGCCGCCGGAAATCGAGCCACTGCTGCGCGGGTCTCGGTTTCTCCCGAACATCGGCGGGCCAGCGCTCGATTCTTCTTCCAATCGCGTCTTCAAAGCGCCTGCGGCATCCTTCACAGAAGCACTCATTCCTGCCCGGATAGCGGATGTAGTCGAAGTGCAGGCCATCCACATCGTACTGGCGGGCCACCTCCAGCATGGACTCGATCTCAAGTTTCTGGTTCTCCGGATGAGACGGACACAGCCATCGCTCGTTAACCGAGCCGTCATAACTGACCTGCACTCGGCCCAACGAACGCATTTTCTCGATGAACGCTCTGTCCGTGGACCAGCCCATGTTGTAGTTGACCTTCCAAACGTGGCATTGGACGCCATACCGCTTGCAGGCGGTCAGGCACCCCTCGATCTGATCCCCCTTGTCTTCAAGGTCTTTGTAAGCCGGAAGGACATCGCTGCGGTAGAACGCGACACCACCCCATAGCATATTGGGCAGGATCGCGGTGAAGCCGTTATCCGCCAGGCGCTCGACGGCCTCATCCCAGGTCATGCCTGCCACACCGAAGGCGCTGTGGCACCAGAAGGCCCGATGCTCGCCGGGCAACGGTTCTTGCGCGAGACAATAGGCTTCGAGCAGCGCCTGACGGGACTCCTCCGCTGCGGCAATCGCTTCGGCGAACTTCCCTTCGGATAGAAGCGAAAGGCCCTGGCAACGGCACTGGTCCGCTTGTGTGAGCGCTGCGCCGGCACGTCCCGTGTCGGCATCCAGTCTGGCGATGCCCTGCCTGGCCGACTCATAACCGTCGTACGGGCCAAACCGACCTATCCGGTCCAGCGTGCCCTGCGCCGCATCCGGCCACAACGACGGAACCAGATGCCCCACCATCGAAAGAAGCAGTTGCAGCTTGTTCGCCAAATCGTCCGATAGCAGCACGTGCGTCAGGTAGACGCATTTGTCACTGGCGACAATTGCGGGCTTGCCCGTTGACTGTCCCTCGTTCGTGTACCACCAGGCGGCTACGTGCGCGTCGCGACCGACGGCCCGAGCTTCCTGGATGTTCCACGACGCCTGCATTGTGATAGGAGGCATGTCCTTGAGCGGCTGCGTGCTCGGCCGGATCGAGGCGAAGTAGCCATCGTACGGTTGACGTACGTACTGGCTGATCTGAATCCCTGTCAGAGATGCAAGCATCCTCGGCAGGTGGTAGCAGGCGAGCAGCGTACCGTCGGCCCCCACGAACCCGGCAATCTCTTCGGCTATCTCGTCCGGCATGGCCGGGTTATGAGGCAGAACGACCAGCTCTGCATCGCGCAGTCTCTCCGCTGTGACGTCCCTGTCGCTGAGAACCAGGTGCGCCAGATTCGCGCGATCGAGCAGACCTGCCATGACGCCCGTGTATTCGCGAACCGATCCCGTCTCGGTGGGAGCGAACTCGGCGGCCGAATCGCCCCGTACAATGACAATCTTCGCACCCCCGCCGAACAACGCGAAATCAGTAACATAGAACTCCGTATCTCGGTCCTGGCCGCGCCAGGCGGAAATGCGCATGGTGTCGATCTTCGACCATCCCCCCGGATGACCCTCGACGTCCATATCCGTCTTGGAGACTTGGATCGGCACCCACTGTCC
>CBFDDG010000807.1:0-1735 GCA_965603505.1 uncultured Phycisphaerae bacterium
CCGCAGTTTCTCCGTCGGCAATCGGCGCGAGCTTGGTCGCGCGGCTTGGTGAGTAGGTCGTGCGGCTTGGGCCGGCGCTTCACCGCTCGCGGCTCTACGCGACCGGGACGGTCGCCGATGATGTAGTTTGCCAGGTTGGTCTGCGCGGTCTCGATCAGAGTCGCCGCCACTTCATCAATCGCCAAGACGCTGAGGATCCAAGAGGCCGCGACCGACTGCATGGCCGCCGTAGGACTCAGTTGACGCGGCAACATACCCGACGCGCGCGCAGACTGCAGCATGCTTTGACGTATGAGATTGTACGCCAACAGGCAGGACCACATCTCCTTGCGGATCATCTCGGGCGTTTTGCATCGCAGGATGTCCATGCCCATCGTGATCTTGATCGCCCGAATGTCCAGCTCTGCCAGCCAACGAGCGTGGTACAATTCACCGATGTCTTCCTTTGTATACTCGGCAGCGTCCGTCAAGGTCGTCACCACCACGAGAGACTGCGTGCGAAAGCCCGGCCGGCCGGTGTGAATCTGGATCTCACGGACCTCGATCGACAAGGGCATTTGGTCATAGGTTTGCTGATCCATCCACTTCGGTTTCTGGGGCCGTTGCCATCCCACGATGTGATCCCCCTTGCCCAATCGCCGGCCTCGGCGGAAGTCGACGTCGCGCCGTTGATGAATGCGCGTCACGAAGTCGATGCCCAACTCCATCAGCATGGCGAGCATGAAATAGGAACAGAAGTACCGGTCGCCCAGTAGGATGTCGCCGGGCTCTAATCGGTCAAACATCGCCCGCAACAATGCCGTTTCGCCCGTCTCTTTGCCCTTGCACGGCCCTAGGGCCATGTCCTTGACCATCGCCGTGGAAAGCGACAGCAAAACAACGGCGCGGGCCAGGGGGAATCCGAGCCCTTTCTCCTGTTGGGACGACTGTGGATACGCCTCTTGATTCTCCGGCGTGTCGGGCATGCTGACGGTGGTGCCGTCGGCCAGGTAAACATGACGGCCGTGCCACAGCCACGCCGAGTCGGCCTGTTGCTCGCAACCGTCGGCCACATCGACCGTTATCCGACGCATGACCTTCTCCGACAGGTTGCTTCGTGCCTGGCAATAGGTGGATGTATCGCCAAAGCAGGCAGGCCGCCTGAGCGCCACGAGCAATGCCACCACGCGAGCAACGGCCGCGGCACAGGATCGCTGCTCGTCTTTGAACAACGCTTGAGATAGGAAGGCCCATAGCGTGACCGCCGGCGTATAGACGGTGTTCGGGGTGTGGCCGAAGGAGGCGTCTTCGTCATCAAAGGCCTTCGCTATGGCGTCCTCCGGCAAGGCGTCGGCGAACGGAAGACCCGGTCGTTGAAGGAATGAGGCGAGGATCAAACGAAATCGTTGTGGCAAGAATCTCGGCCGGCTGTATAATGACATGGAGACCTTCCTTGGTAAATCATATTGCCTCAAAGAGCCAAGGAGGGTCTCCAAGCGGGAATCATAGCCAAGGAGGGCTCCCGCGTCAAGAAAAAGATCCGGTGTTGACGGGGCATGGATGCGAAAGTCGGCATCACCCTCCGGTGAAATCAGCGAACGCGAGCCCCGGCGCTCTTTTTGTGCGCCTGCGGCGATGCCGTCGCCGCCGTCACAACACTGAGAACCGGCTCACGTGCCATTCGGGTCAGAGCGCATTTAGTATGACAGCGCTATGACGTATCGCGTTTTGTCGCTGCCCTTCGTCGGCTTTCGTA
>CBFDDG010000808.1:0-1726 GCA_965603505.1 uncultured Phycisphaerae bacterium
GCGGGCCTGGACGGACTGTCGTGGCTCGATACAAAACTCCTGATCAACGGCACGAGCGTCGGCATGCACCCCGAAGTGGACGCCACGCCCGTTTCTGCGGAGCGCCTCAAGCCCGACATGGCGGTCTTCGACACGGTCTACAACCCCGCCGAGACGCTCCTGCTCAAGCAAGCCCGCGAAAAGGGCGCCAAGACCATCGACGGCATCACGATGTTCGTCAACCAGGCCGCCGCCCAATTCCGCCTCTTCACCGGCCAGGAAGGAGATGTTGACCTGATGCGGCAGGTAGTCGTGGACTCTTTGTAGCCTGTCCTATCGGAGCTAATCAGGCCGGCGAAGCCCCCATTAGTGCGAAGTGCCCCTTGCGGTGGCGTTTGACTGCGTCGCCCCCGGTTATTCCGTTGAAATGCGGGGCGGGTGCGCCTATAATCCGGGTTTTCCGAAACGGACCGGTGTTTGAAGGATGACTGGATATGGCTAAGAATGAGAAAGTGGTGCTGGCGTACAGCGGTGGGCTGGATACGAGTGTGATTCTGCCGTGGCTGAAGGAGACCTACGGATACGACGTGATCGCGTTTGCGGCCGAGTTGGGGCAGGGCGATGAGTTAGCGGGGATCAAGAAGAAGGCCCTGGAAAGCGGGGCGGTCAAGTGCGTGGTCAAGGACCTGCGGCGGGAGTTCGTCGAGCAGTATCTCTGGCCGCTGCTGAAGGCCGGGGCGATTTATGAGGACGGGTACCTGCTGGGCACGAGCGTCGCACGGCCTTTGATTGCGAAGCACCAGGTCGAGGTGGCCCATGCGGAAAAGGCCGCGGGCGTCGCGCACGGGGCCACCGGCAAGGGCAACGACCAGGTGCGGTTCGAGGTGACCTACATGGCGCTCGATCCTTCGCTGAAGATTGTCGCCCCGTGGAAAGACCCGAAATTCAAGCTGACCTCGCGGGAGGCGGCGGTCGATTACGCCCGCAAGCACAAGATCCCGATCGAGCAGAGCAAGAAGAAGATTTACTCGCGGGACCGCAACCTGTGGCACATCAGCCATGAGGGCGCGGACCTCGAAGACCCGGCGAACGAGCCGAAGGACGATCTGTTCGTGATCTCCAATCCGGTCTCGCAGGCCCCGAACCGGCCGGACTATGTCGCCATCGGCTTTCACGAAGGCACGCCCGTGAAACTGGACGGCCGACTGACCAGCCCGGTCAAGCTTATCGAGACCCTGAACCTCGTCGGCGGCAAGCATGCCGTCGGACAGGTGGATATCGTCGAGAATCGTCTCGTCGGCATGAAGTCGCGGGGCGTCTACGAGACGCCGGGCGGAACGATCCTGATGACTGCGCACAAGGCCATCGAGAGCCTGACGCTCGAACGCGAGACCATGCACTACAAGCAGCAGGTGGCGCTGAAGTACGCGGAACTGGTGTACTACGGCCTCTGGTTCAGCCCGCTTCGCGAGGCGCTCGATGCCTTTGTCGATGTCACACAGCGCAGCGTCACCGGCGAAGTCCGGCTCAAGCTCTTCAAGGGCCGTTGCACCGTGGCGGGCATAAAGAGCCCCAACAGCCTGTACCAGACGGACTTAGCGAGCTTCAAGATGGGCGCGGAGTACGACCAAACGGACGCCAAGGGTTTCATCCGCCTGTTCGGGCTGCCGGTGCGAGTGGCCGGGGTGGTCAGCCGCAGCGTGCACAAGGGCTCCAAACCGTAGGAGCGCTTTGAATGGATTATTGA
>CBFDDG010000809.1:0-1721 GCA_965603505.1 uncultured Phycisphaerae bacterium
CGCCCATGCTCGCGGATGCACGTTGCTCGTCGGGGTAGCTTTCGGCCCGGCTACGTCACCCGAGCCTTCAACGCTTCCAGCACCTCGAAGTCCTCGGGGAACCGCCCGGTTTCATGTTTGCTATAGATGAGCTTGCCGTCGGCCTTGACGTCGAAGATGCCGCCGCCCCCTTCGATGAGCTTCGTCTCGACGCCGAGCGCCTTTCTGATCGCGGCCGCCAAACTGGCGGCCTTGGGGAGGTAGTTTCATTCCACGCAGTACTTGATGCTGACGTTCATCGCGTCTCCTGGGACTGTTAACAGGGCCACGGTCCAATCCGCACCAATACGGTACGAAAACCGCCCGCCGCTGTCAAATCCCGCCCGGCACCCGCCAAAATGCGTTGGCAGCCCCCGCCTCAAATGCTACATTGAACAAGGACCTGTATCTTTACGGCTAGCGAGCAACCTGTACGGGAGCAATACCATGCGAACGGCTCTAGGAATCGCAACCTTGGCTTGTCTGGGGCTGATGTGTGGCAGCGCGATGGCGCAGCACGTGGGCGACCCGGCGCCCGATTTTGAGATTAAGGACACCGATCGCAGTAAGGACAAGGACGAGGAGCACCGCCTGAGCACCTACGAGGGACGCATCGTGCTGCTGTTCTTCTGGCGATCGACGAGCAGCCGCTCGCTCGACATGATCCCCACCCTCAACGAGATCCACAGGGAGTACCGTCCCAGGGGTGTCATGATCATCGCCGCGACGCCGGAGGAGAAGAAGGTCGTCGAGGAGGTCGCCAAGGAGAAGCAGGTCGAGTTCTTCATCGGCTACGGCGACGCGCACAGATTATACCAGGTGCCGAGCCTGCCCTATGCCTATCTGATCGACCCGGACATGAAAGTGGCCTGGCGTGGGAACCCGGAAAAGAACCTGGAAGACCGGCTGGTGGAGCTGATGCGGCGGTCGCCGCCGGCCTGCGCCGATCTGGCCGCCGAGCAGAGTCGGCTCCGCAAGGCCGAACAGTTGCACGAGCAGCGCGACTACGGCCGAGCATACACCATCGCCACGAAGCTGGCCGACCTCGAGGAGGAAAACGCCGAACTGGCTGAGAAAGCCCACACGCTGATGGAGAAGCTGGAGCAGGCGGCGGAAAAGTGGCTGGAGGAGGCCAAGGAGGCCCAGCGCGCCGGCGATTACGAGACGGCTTGTCGCATCGTGTCGGTCATCAGCGTGCGCTTCGAGACCACTGACGTGGCCCATGCGGCCGAGGACGAGATCGCCCGTCTGCGGGCAGAGCGGAAATCCAAGGAGATGATCCGGGCCGAGCGCAAGAAGGCCGAAGCCGAAGTAGCGCTCGACGAGGCCGCCGACTTCGAGGCCGACAGGCGCTACCTCAAGGCCCTGGACACGTATGAAGAGGTGGTCAAGAAATTCAAGGACAGCGAGGCGGCCAAGCAGGCCCAGGCCGCCATCGAGCGCATCACCACCGATTCGGCCATCCAGCAGCACGTCAAGAAATGGCGGGAGGTCGGCCGGGCGGAACGCTGGCTGGGCCTGGGAGACCGCTTCGCCGAGGTGGAAATGTACGGGCTGGCCCGCGAGTACTACGAGAAAGTGATCAGTGAGCACGCGACCAGCCAGGCCGCCACCAAGGCCAAGAAACGCTTGAAGGACCTGCCCGAGCCGCTGTCGGATGAGGCGCGGAAGAGCAAGAAGGAGACGGACAAAGGGGGGTAAGC
>CBFDDG010000810.1:0-1720 GCA_965603505.1 uncultured Phycisphaerae bacterium
CCGCCTGCCCTTGACGGGCCGCCGCGGACGGAATCCGCCCTCGCGCAGCGACGAGGGTTGGCGGCATGTCAAGGGTGGAGCGAAACGGCCAGCGCGGCGATCGGGGCGTAGGGAAATGGTGGGCGGCGCCGACCCTATGGAACTGCGGAAGCAGGGGTAGGGCGGGCATCCTGCCCACCACGAAGCGACGAGGACAGAGGGTCCGCGCGGCGGACACTAACGATCTCACATCATCGAAAGGAGAACTCGCCATGAAACGCACGATCCGATCAGTTCGCACGGCGGCGCTGGGCGCAACAATGTTGCTGTGCGCAGTGGCCTATGCGCAGCAAGAGCAGGCGAAGCCATCCAGCTATGCGCCCGTCGCCATACAGGAGGACTTCCAAAGAACCAAAACGCGCATGGAGGCGGCCAAGTCGGCTGTCATGAAGCGCCAGATGGACTTGCTCGAGGAGCGCTACGACTTGAGCAACCGGCCGACCAAAGGTGTCGCCATGTCTCGCGGCAAGCCGATCCAGGAAGGTGTGCGCGTTAGACTCCCGTCGACCATGACTTGGGCGAAGCTCGCTCAGCTGACGCCGGAGGAGATCCGCGAGAAGAACCTGTGGCCCCAGGGCTTGCTCCCGCTGCCGCATCCGAATCATGCCGAGGGCGGGATGGTCTTCCCGCAACAACACATCGACGAGATCAAACGACAGGAAGCGCGCGACCTCACGAGGTTCGACCTCGATTACGATCTGCCCGAGCACTTCCTGCCGGAGTTTCCGCCGCCGATCTACCTGACGACGCGTCCTGATTTGGGCGACGTCTCGCAGGGCCAGGTTGTGACGATCATGAATTACTATGAGCTGTTCAACGGCATCCTGAATCCCAAGCAACTCGAGGGACTGCGGCTGTTGGTCACGCCGTTTCCGCAGCAGCAGTTCAACCAGACGGAGGATCGCCGCTCCGCACGCCCCCACCGTGGCGTCACCTGCTTTGATTGCCATGTGAACGGCCACACCAATGCCGCCACGCACCTGGTGGGCGACATCAGGCCGCAGGCGTTTCGCCACGGTCTGGACACGCCGCCGCTTCGCGGCGTGAACATCCAGCGGCTGTTCGGCTCGCAACGAGCCCTGAAGACCATCGAGGACTTTACGGAGTTCGAGCAGAGGGCTGCCTATTTCGACGGCGACCCTGTAATCGCCACCAAAAAAGGAGCCAACATCCTCGAGCGAGGCAGTCAGGTCCATTTCATGGCCGAAGTGCAGGCACTGCTCGACTTCCCGCCCGCCCCCAAGCTGGATGTCTTCGGCAAACTCGATCCCGCCAAGGCCACCGAAGCCGAGTTGCGCGGGCAAGCCGCTTTCTTCGGCAAGGGACGATGTGCCGAGTGCCATCCGGCACCGTACTACACGGACAACCTAATGCACAACCTCCGATCCGAGCGGTTCTTCAAACCGCAGATGATCAACGGTCGGATGACAGTTGGAGACGGCCCCATCAAGACGTTCCCGCTTCGCGGCATCAAGGATTCACCGCCCTATCACCACGATAGGCGATTGCTCACGCTGGAGGACACGGTCGAGTTTTACAATCTGATTCTCGGCGTCAAGCTGACAGAGCAGGAGAAGAAGGACTTGGCAGCCTTCCTGCGTTGCCTCTAAGCCGTGTAGCCGTGTGGGGCGCGTCCCTTGACGCACCATTCAGATGTGGGCCTCGAATTGGTGCGTCCGGG
>CBFDDG010000811.1:0-1718 GCA_965603505.1 uncultured Phycisphaerae bacterium
GGATTGAAGAGCGTGCCGCCCGAGACCGAGGCCGTTCTGGTGTTCCTGGCGGATCACCCGTTCATTACGGTTGAGGTCGTCAACCGCATCGTGAGCGCGTTTCGAGAGACGAAGAGTCCCATCGTGGTTCCTGTCTTCGAGACGCGCCGGGGACATCCGGCGTTGTTCGCGCGATCGATGTTTGGCGAGCTTGTCAATGCCCCCGTCGAAGAAGGGGCCAGGCACGTTCTGTATTCGAACGAAGAAAAGGTGCTGGAAGTGGAAGTCCCCGATCCGGCCGTCCTGAGCAGGATCGATACGCCGGAGGACTACGTTTCGCATTTCGGGACCGACCCTCGGATCGTTACCGCGGGACGCGTGAGTGAGGAAGAATGATTCCGTTGACAGAGGCATTGCAGATTGTCCTTGATTCGGCCCGGCCGCTCGAGAGCGAGCGCGTCGATCTCGCGGATGCTCTCGATCGCGTCTTGGCGGAGGACATCCCTGCTGACATGGACATGCCGCCATTTGACAAGGCGACCGTCGATGGTTATGCCTGTCGCCGGGCCGAGCTCGCCCACACGCTCGCGGTCATCGAGACGATCCCTGCCGGCGTCCCACCGAGCAAGCAGATCGGGCCCGACCAGTGCGCCAAGATCATGACGGGCGCCGCCATGCCGCAAGGGGCCAACTGCGTGATCATGATCGAGCAGACCGAGACCGTTGGCGACAACGCGATTCGGTTCACGGGCGAGCAGACTCCCGACAACATCTTTCGCAGGGCGCAGGACATCCGGAGCGGACAGGTCGTGCTGCCGAGGGGCAGCCGCATCGGTCCGCAGCACGTGGCGGTCCTTGCTTCGGTAGGCCATGTACGGTCGCTCGTGGCTAGGCGACCGAAGGTGGCCATCCTCGCAGGGGGGGATGAGCTGGTCGGCCCGGCAGTCCGGCCGGGGCCCGCCCAGATCCGGAACAGCAACAGCTCGCAGCTTGTGGCTCAACTTGCGGTCATGGGCATCGAAGCTCGCGACTGTGGCATGGTCAAAGATGTTGCAGCCGAGATCGACCGTTTGCTGAAGGCAGCCATCGCCGAGAATGACGTCGTGCTGATTTCGGGCGGCGTGTCGGTTGGCGATTTCGACCTCGTGCCGGGGGTCCTTCGGCAGAACGACGTGCGACTGCTCTTCGAGAAGATGGCGGTCAAGCCGGGCAAGCCGACGATTTTCGGCCTCTCCCGCACGGGATACTGCTTCGGACTGCCCGGCAATCCCGTATCGACGTTCGTGATATTCGAGCTTCTGGTAAAGCCTTTTCTGTACAGGCTCATGGGATATGATTACTCGCCCGTCGAGGTCGAGGTGCGACTGGCTGAAGCCGTCGTGAGAAAGGATACGGAAAGACAGAGTTGGGTTCCCGTGAAGCTGACGAGTGCGACGACGGCCACGCCTCTGGAGTATCACGGTTCGGGCCATATCCTGGCCCTCTGCGAGGCGGACGGATTGATTGCGATGGATATCGGCAGGACGAGCATTGAGAAGGGCACGCCGGTCCGTGTCAGGCTGCTTTAGGCCGGGCCGGATTCCGGAATCTGATTGAGATGAGCACCGACTATTTGAGAGTATCCGTCACCGACGAGTGCAACCTGCGATGCGTTTACTGCAATCCGGGCGGTCGGCTCGGCAGAGGCGAGGTCCTGACCCGCGATGAGATCCATCGCGTGGTTGAGCTCTGTGCGGCGT
>CBFDDG010000812.1:0-1716 GCA_965603505.1 uncultured Phycisphaerae bacterium
GACGTCGTGCTCACCGGTGAGGAAAGCTCGCACGGCCTGGCCTGGTACCGCAATCCGGCCGGACGCATTCGCGGCCTCTGGCAAAAACGCCATGTCCTCGCCGGCTGGAAGGGCCTGCATTCCTGCCGCTTAGCCGATTTCGACAACGACGGCGACCTCGATATCTTCACCGCCCAGATGCACGGCCGGGACGAACAGCGGGTGGCCATCGTGGAGAATCGAGACGCACGAACCAATCAGTGGCAGGTGCACATCCTCTCGAACGCTGGCTCGCACAACGCCAGGGTCGGCGACCTCGACGGCGACGGCGACCCCGACATCGCCGGCAAGAACGACGAGGGCGACCGCCGCCCGCGCATCTGGCTCAACCCGAACCGATAGACGTCCTGGGCCTGCTCTGCAACACGTCGGCGCGCAAAGACCGCCGGTATTTCGAGCCGGCGCACATCAGCGTCGCCTTCTCCGAGGCCTGGGTTACCCTCAAGGCCCGCCTGCAAAAGCCCCGCCATGCCACACCCGCTGGTGCACGGAAATGCGTGCGGCGTTCGCAGAAAGCACAAGACAATGCGGGCTATTTCAATTTTTGCGGAACCGCCGGCCCCGGTCTCCGTAGAACCACTCGAGAAGGGTCTTGGTGACTGGGGGAACAGGCAGGAACGTTGCCACTTTTTTGGAGAAGAACGCAGAATACAGGTCGGAAGGGCCGCGTAACTGTCCGTATCCCAACCATGAAGCACAAGGAACAAACGCAGACCCTGGCGTCGCTGTATCTGCTCTACAAGCATCAGGCGACAGAACTCCAAGAGGCAGGTTTCTCCCCCAAAGAGGCTTTCTGGCTGCACTTTGGATGCCTGCCGTTTCTCCCGTGGGATGAGCAGGCACACGAAAAGATCCCGCTGACGCAGGTTCTGCGCCTCTACGTGGGAACCTACCAGCATGATGTCGACGACGGTCTCGATCCCGAGGGAGCAGCGGAGTTCCCTCAACTCTTGATCGATCGGTACAGAATGGCCCGGGAGACGGCGTCAGACGCGGATCCTTTGCATCGCCAGCGGAAGCTGGGAAGCTTCCTTCTGCCCGGGACGATCAGCGCATGCAAAGCGGCCGTGGCCGTATCGATTCTCCTGCATACGCTGACCGAATGGCAAAAGCAGGATGGCAACGAAAGGCTGCCGTGCGCCCTGGTGGATGACACGGGGGATTGACGGAAGAGAGAGGGAGAGAACCGAGAGGGCAAAGGCGAGATTCCATCTTCTGTCCGATTTCCCTGCGGAGAGTACGTATTTTCCGCCAAATCACTGCGGGGCGGGCCCGTGGCGCTTAAGTCACGCGGCCGGCTGGTCGAAAGGGCGCGCGGAGGGGACCTTCCGGGTATCCGGAAAGAAAGCAGAGGTCCGATATGGCGATTCAAGAGTGGTCGGAAGATGCGATCCTGGTGGATCCGCCGGATGGAAGGTTCGACCAGGAGCTCAACGAGCTTGCCCAGCACATGCAGCAGCGGGGCGGCCGCGACGTCGTGCTCGATTTCACGCACGTACGCATTCTGAATTCCAGTTGCTTGGCGGCCTTGCTGCAACTACGGACGCAGTTGTCCGACGGCGGGAACCGGCTGGTCCTGTGTAACGTCAGCAAACCGACGCGAGGCGTATTATCCGTGACGAGGCTCGAAGAGATCTTCGAGATCACCGGCGACCGGTTCGATGCTCTCGCAACGGT
>CBFDDG010000813.1:0-1703 GCA_965603505.1 uncultured Phycisphaerae bacterium
TCGTGGTTTCGACAATCGAACGCGACGGGCAATCCTTCGGATACGCGTCTGACCATGCGCAATAGAGTGCGCCTGTGGCCTTGCTTGCCGCCTCGCGACGACGATCTCTTTGAGGAGAGGACCTTTTCGTCGAATGGGGTCTCCGTGAGCACGTCGTTCTATTATCCGGCGCCGCCTGAAGGAGCAAGTGACTGGGTGGCCGGCGCGGGGGCGACCGCCCCGCTGAAACGCTGGGAACAGACCATCATCGAGGGACTCACCACTGAGCCGATCGTTCTGCAAGGATACTACTCGCAGACGTATCGGCCGGAGCACCACAACCTCGTCGAGCATTTCCTCTTCGAGCCCAGGCTCGAGCCCGGCATATCCGCCGAGATCGTCGACCAGCTCAGAGACCAGAACATCCGCCTCATTCACCTCATCCTGGATCATACCTCGGACGGTGACCAGTCACGGATTGTCACATACGGCTTCGACGAATGACGCCGGGAGCTGCTGCAGTCCTCTACCGGGCACGATCTGTATCGTGACGCGGAGGGCTACCGGAACCATCGGATGCGCATGGATTGATGCAGATCAATACGCAACACCCTGGCCGACTCTGATATCGGCCAGGGTGTGCGGATGCTTTTCTCGCCAGCGATGTCCGTCAGCCGATGGCCATCGCGACCATGGCGAATGAGATCTCAGTATTCGCGTTTCGTGACGATGCCCGGCTGCGGGACGGGGTACCTGCCATTGGCGTCGGCCGCCAGCGGCGCGGGCGAATCCATTGTCAGCTTGTCCAGGCCGGGCGCCATCTCGTGGTCGCAGTTGAGGATGCCGTCGTAGGTGATTTCCTGCCCGGTGTGGGCGGCCATGCGGCCCATACTCGTCACGAGGCTGGTTTCAGCGCCGCGTCTGGCCTCGTTGTAAGGCTGGTCGTTCCGGATGGCGTCCATCAGGTCGTTCCACTCGTTCTGATAGGGATCCTGCTCTTCACGGCTGACCTTCGATTCCCAGAGCACCTCTGAGCGCTTCGGAGTCTGGCCCCTGAAGATGCTGGAGGGCATCCCGCAATCGCTGTTCTTGGAGGCGATGGCCATGCCCTTGGAGCCGTGGAGATAGCTCGAATAGATGTTGTTGCACCCATTCATGCAGCGTCCGTCGAAATTGAACTTGGTTCCGTCCGCGTACGTGTATTCCACCGCGTACGTGTCGAAATTCTGGTCCACATAAGTGATCCCTTCGGGACTCTGGCGATAGTGGCGGCCGCCCAGCGCCTGCGCCTTGACCGGCCAGGCATTCTTCATCCAGCCGAGGTGATCGATGATGTGGATGTAGAAGTCGCTGTAGTTGCCGCCGCTGGCCCAGATGAAGCTGTGGAAGCGCTGCACCTGGTAGAGCAGTTCGTTGGCGCCGGCCGGCGCGGGCAAGGAGGAGAAGGACCCGAGCGGTCCATGCATCCGGTAGCCGCGCTGCAGGATGATGTCGCCGATCTCGCCGTCGTGAACGCGCTTGGCCAGCTCCTGGAGCGCCCGGCTGTGGCGAGACATCAATCCCACGCCGACTTTGAGATTCTTGGCGGTCGCCGCGTTGGCCAGCTTGAACATCCGTCGGGTGGTCGGGCCGTCCACGGTGACCGGCTTCTCCATGAAGACGTTGAGGCCTTTTCGGATGGCGTAGGTGAAGTGGACCCAGCGGAAGGCCGGGGGCGTCGCGAA
>CBFDDG010000814.1:0-1652 GCA_965603505.1 uncultured Phycisphaerae bacterium
GGCCGCCTCCACGGCGCTTTCGGAGCGGGTTGCGATCCCCGCTGTCGTCGCGTCCGCTCGAGTGCTTTTCTCGTTCTTCGTTGCCACGAGGAACACTTCCCCTGATTATCGGCGTCAAAGTCCTGCCGAAACCGCTGTTACCTCCGCCGCAGCCTGGCCAGCGGGAACGCCAGGAGCGCGTGCATCATCCTGCTCACTGGGAAGAGCATTAGAAAAAGGTTTGCGAAGAATACATGCAACACTAGCAGGAACGAATGCCCCACACAGTTTTCCGTGAACACCGCAGGTAGTGCCGGTCTGAAGGTGAGAATGCCGGCCAGGTACTCGCGGTACTCGTACACCTCGATAGTCGAGTAAGCGAACAGGCTCCTGGCCAGATGGAGCTGGCTTCCGAAGAGAACAGCCAGCAAGAGCACGACCAGAATGTAGTAGTTCCCTGCCTCGGAGATCTCCCTGACGGGTGCGTGGAAACGCCGGAAGAGAAAGAACAGCAGCGCCACGAACAGGATTATTCCGATTACCCCGCCGCCAAGGAAGACCTCATGCCGTATTGCCTGGAGCGCGCCGATCTCGCCGATGAGTTCGAGATGCCCCAGTATGAGCAGCAGAAACGCAACATGAAACACCGCCACAAATACCCAGTGCACGGGATGAGTCTTCAGCACGCGCGGAAAAAGGGCCGTTTCGTACAAGGCTCCAAGCACCCCGGGCTTCTTGGCCGGCCCCACCGCTATCCCGAGGGAATACTTGAGGCCGTGAATGATCCTTATGGCCTGCCATGCAGTCCCGATGATGAAAACCGCAAATGCTGCGTATACCATCGGGATGAGAATAATATAGTAGATCACCTGCACGGCACGGCCACCTCAACCAGACATTCCCAGTTCCGGCGCTACACTTCTGCGGCGAACTGTTAGACACACCCGTCCGGCTTCGGCAGCCCCGCGACGCGGCAAGCTCCACGCGCCGGTCCGGACGTGAAGAGCTTGTAGATCTGTCGCACGCTCACACCGACTTCCTTGCAGATCAGACGCACGGGCGGGGCCAGGTCGTGCTCTTTCCAGTACTCTCGGATGAAGTTGACGATCCCCCAGTGCTCGGCGCACATCTCGTCGATGCCCTCGTCTATGGCAATCGCCGAGGCGACCCGGTCGTCCCAGAGACTCGCGTCGGTCATGAAGCCGTCTTTGTCAAAATCGATCCTCTTGCCGTTTACCTCCACGGAGTCTCTCTCCTGCGACGAAGGATGTCAGCGGCGGCTCGCCAAGCGCGCAACTCCGCCATTCTAGCGCACTTGGCGCCCGACTGCAACCGGCACACGCGGCGCACGTGTCCCGCCGGACACCCTGTCATTCTGGGGGAAGCGAGGCGCGCTGTCATTCTGAGGAAGCGAGGCGCGCTGTCATTCTGAGGGAGCGCAGCGACCGAAGAATCTGGTCGCAGCCTACGACGACTCCCGCGCATCTCGCGAGAGACCCTTCACTCCGCTCAGGGTGACCATGGACAGTCCGGGCTTCGCTCTAGGTGACGATCATCAATCCGGGCTAGGGCTCGGCGGGTTTGTCTACGTCGGGTGGTTCCACGGGGGTGCCGTCGGGTTTGACCACTGTAACCGGGGCGATCTTCTCGAGGTCGTCTTTGAGCCGCTTGGC
>CBFDDG010000815.1:0-1645 GCA_965603505.1 uncultured Phycisphaerae bacterium
GCAGAGGTAGGCCTGCGGGTCGCGGCGGAAGCGCTGACGCAGTGCACGCGTCTGCCGGCGTCTTTCCAGCCCGGCGCGCAAGGTTTGCCAGGTTTCAAGGTTCGTGGGAGCCAGTTCACGCCCTTGGAAGCGACGGCGGCGTGTGCCCAAGCCGGCCACGATGCGGACCGATCCACGCAGCACCAGACTCGGCGAGGCGGCCTTGCGACCCGTGCAACGTCGCTCGTGGTGGCGGGTCGAGCCAAACAACTGTTCCAGATCATTGTTCGTCCGCGGTAGGTCAGGAACGTCGTAACAATGGAACAGTCCCGGCCAGTAACTGGCGGTGACTTTGAAAAAATGCGCAATGGCGGTCTCGAGCTGGCCAGCCTGCTTCACCGATCGACGCAGGTCACGCAGCAGCGCGCGATACCGCCGACGAACCGCCGGACTGTGGTGCTGCTTCGGATTGTCCAGAATGCGTGCGGCTCGATGTACAAAACCGAACCCCGTTCGCACCGGCGGCCACAGCGGGTCGGTCTCAGACAACCCGTGATCCACGATCTCTTGTAGCTTCTGTAGCTCCTGGCTCAGCCCCCCTTTTTGCGGACACGGCCGAGACTGGCAGTGATCGCGGAGAGTCGGCCATGTAACTTCAGTCCACTGGCTTGCAGGGGCGGCCGCCCATCATCGGTGATGGCCGAACGCACCGCCGAGCAGTAGCCCCGCATGGCCTGGGCTTCTTGGTCCGTCCGGCCTTCGACCTGTCGTTCGATCGGCCGAATGCCGCGAACGCGCTTTTTGAGTTCTTTCTTGGCGTGACGATCCGCTTCGTAGATAGGCTTGGCCGCCTCGCGAAGATAATGAAAATGGCACAACTGATGGGCCACACGCGGCAGCGCACTGGCCACCGCCTTGCGAATCGAACGTTGGCCGTCGGAAACCACGCCCACGATAGGCACGGGCAGATTCTGTTTTACCTCCCTGATCAGACCCGCCAGGTCGCGCTCGGTGCTGGAGAGCAAACTGCGGGACAACAACACCTCGCCGGACAGACAATCGCGCAGGACCCACAGGACTTCGTGCCCGACATCGGGCTGCAGGCCGTCCAGAGCCAGAATCACCCGGCCCTGTTTCTTCATGAGGCTCTGCAGTCGACGGCTGTCCGAAAGACGCACCGACACCAGTTCGTCGTAGCGGTCCAACAGGTTGGTCACGGTGCGTTCACAGATCTCCAGCCTCCGGGCGAGCAGTTCCTGATGGATCTCCGGCACGCTGCGATGCTGCTGATAGCGCAGGGCCCCGATCAGGGCGATGACGTCCAGGCCAAACTCGTGCTGCGGCAGCGCCACGCGACCTTCGGCTTCCGGACGAAAGGGCTTGTGATACTGGGAACACCGGCGGTTTTGGCAGCGACGGACGTGCAGACGAATCCGGCATACGCCCTCCAGCGTGCTGACCGTTCGGCGGCTCACGTAAGCCGACCACATGGTCTTGCCGCAACCGGGACAGTGCGTCCTGCGCGTGTGCAGCGTCTTCTCCCTTGACGCCTGCGGACGAGAGGTTGTTCTGGCCATCCTTGGCCCTCCCTGCTGAATCCTCGCCCAACCATATTGCCCATTCCTTCGCAAAACCTCAAGTCAACTTTGCCGCTGTAGTTTTTTTT
>CBFDDG010000816.1:0-1641 GCA_965603505.1 uncultured Phycisphaerae bacterium
GCCGCCGGGCACGCCCTGGGACTTGATGAACTCCACGCACTCGCCCAGCTTATCCACGTGGCCTTCCTTGAGCCAGCGGTCGCCGATCACGCCCTGAAGGTAAACCGCGCAGGCGCCCCAGTCGATGGAGGCTTTGATATTGGTCTTCAGATCGTCCGGCGTCGGATGGCCCTCGGCGATCCACTGCATCTTGCCGCCCATGCCCCAGTACTTCTTGAAGATTTCCATCGGTTTCTTGCGGGGGTCGGCAATGATGGTGTTGACGCCGTTCTCTTCGAGCAGGGCCAGGGTCTCTATGACCTTCTCGGGAGTGTTGTAGTTCTTCATGAGGTGATGGGCGTAGATCAGGTCTCGCGCATGGGCCCAGCCGCTGATCAGGTTGCCGCCGGAGATCAGCCGACTCACTTTGAGATTCTTGATCCGGCCCATCGGCATCCCGTTGGCGCCAAGTTCGGGCGCCGCATCCGAGGGCTGCGCCAGTCCGATTCCCACCGCAGCGCCTGCGGTGGCGGCCATCGACGTCTTGATGAAATTGCGACGATCCACTTGCTTTGCCATGAGTTGCACCTCTATCATTCGTTGGTTTTCAGCATCATCAGTATACCACGCCGGCTCCGCTTTATCAACGGGCGAAAGAGGGGGGGCTCGGGGGGGGGCTCCGGCCTGGGGCCTACAACCTCTGGCGTATCCAGTCCTGGAGGGCCCGGACGGAATCCGCGAGACTCGAAATCCCCCCGGCCTTCAGGAATTCGGAGGGAGGGACTTCCAGGATAATCCGGCCGTCATAGCCGTGGTCCATTAGGATTCCGATGAAATCCTTCCAGGGAACGGCGTGGTGAACGAGCGGCTGGTGATCCTCGCCGTGTGCGTCATGGCAATGTACGTGACGGATATGCGGGATCAGGGCGTCCGGGGGATAAAGGGGTCGGCCGTATCGGTACGTATTCCAATAGGCGTGCCCGAAGTCCCAGCAGGCCCCGACCTGGCTGCGTGTGGCAATCTCCAACAGTTCCGCATACGTGTCGCCGATGCGCTGTTGCGGCACGCCGGCGCTCGGGCTGATCTGCAGTTCCACCGTCACACAGACGTCCGGGGCGTTCCGGCGGCACCACTGGCCGGCCCACGTGAAGAAGGCGATGGACCGGTCGATGAGATGCTGGCGTGAGTCGGCGGAAGTCCCGGCCGCCGCGTGGAGGTTCACGACGCTCGGGTGCTGCTGCAACCGCGTGGCCTCTGCGGCGAGCGAAAGGAATCGCTCGTGCAATTCACGGCAGGGATTATCTGGCTCGGGTGAGAAGTGCGCCGGGTTGAAGAGGCTGGCCTCCGAATACGGATGGAGCGACACCTTCATTCCTGCATCGACACAGCGGGTGATGTGCTCCTTCAGCACATCCGTCTGCGTCTCCGGCCCCACGGGTGTTTCCACGGCCTCGATGCCCAGCTCCCGCAGGAAGGGAAGGATTTCCCGGTCGCCGTAGAGCCGGCGGCACATTTCATCCCGCTCGAACCCGATGTCCAGCTTTAGTCCGATCAGCATACGTCCAAACGCACATCCTTTCTGCAGGTTCCCGTCGGTCACAAAGAATCGGAGGCTACATGGGCCGGGTGGGACAAGCAAGCAGAAAACACTTCATGTCGCGT
>CBFDDG010000817.1:0-1641 GCA_965603505.1 uncultured Phycisphaerae bacterium
GCCTTACACAGCCGGACGCCGTCGATGATGCTGGCGTGGTTCAACTGGTCGCTGATGATCGCATCGTCCGGGCCGAGCAGCGTCTCGAACAGGCCGCCGTTGGCGTCGAAGCACGAGCCGTAGATGATCGTGTCCTCGGTGTGCAGGAATCGCGTCACCGCCGCTTCGAGGTCCTTGTGGATCTGCTGCGTGCCGCAGATGAACCGGACGGAGGCCAGTCCGAAACCCCACGTATCGTAGCTCTCGCGTGCCGCCTGAATCACCGCCGGATGGTTCGCCAGGCCAAGGTAGTTGTTCGAGCACATGTTCAGCACCGACCGGCCCGTCGAGACGGTGATCCGGCTGCTCTGCGGGCTGGTGAGCACCCGCTCGGGTTTCTCCAGGCCCGCCTTGCGAATCTCGTCGAGCTGCTCGGCTAAATGCGATTTCACATTCCCGTACATGCGTACGTCCTCCCTGCAAAACATGACATGTAGGGTGGGTTCTCAACCCACGCGTCAAATACGCTCCGATCGAGTGAACGCGTGGGTCAAGGACCCACCCTACGAGTCCTTCCATGTCAGTACGACCTTTCCCGAGTTGCCCGAGCGCATCACTTCGAAGCCCTTCTCGTATTCGCGGTAATCGAACCGATGCGTAATGAGCGGCCCGATGTCCAGGCCGCCCTGGATGAGCATGGTCACCTTGTACCAGGTCTCGTACATCTCCCGGCCGTAGATGCCTTTGATCGTCAGGCTGTTGAAGACGACGAAATCCCAGTCGATCTCGGTACGCGGCAGGATGCCTAACAGAGCGATCTTGCCGCCGTGCGCCATATTCGCGACCATCTCACGCAGGGCGTCCGGGCTGCCTGACATCTCCATCCCAACGTCGAAGCCCTCTTTCATGCCGAGGCGCTTCTGGGCGTCGGCGATTCGCTCGGTGCGGACGTCGAGCGCGAGCGTGGCTCCGGCCTTCTTCGCGAGCCCCAGGCGATACGGGTTGAGGTCCGTCACGACGACGTGCCGCGCGCCCACCTGCCTCGCGATGCTCGCCGCCATGCACCCGATGGGACCGGCGCCCGTGATGAGGATGTCCTCGCCCACCATGTTGAAGCTCAGAGCGGTGTGGGCCGCATTGCCCAGCGGATCGAAGCAGCTCAGCACGTCGGTCGGGATAGCCGGGTCGCAATACCAGATATTGGTGACGGGCACGGAGATGTACTTGGCGAAGGCGCCGTCGCGATTGACCCCGATCCCGCTCGGCGCGTTGCACAGGTGTCGCCGGCCCGCCAGGCAGTTGCGACACCGGCCGCAGACCACATGGCCCTCGGCGCTGACCAGATCGCCCACCTCGAAGTCGTGCACGTTGCTTCCGATCTCGACGATGCGGCCGACGAATTCGTGGCCGATGACCATCGGCACCTTGATCGTCTTCTGAGACCAGGCGTCCCAGTTGTAGATGTGCACGTCCGTGCCACAGATCGAAGTCTTCACCACCTCGATCAGCACGTCGTTGATTCCGATCTTCGGGACGGCGACCTCCTTCAGCCACAGCCCCGGCTCCGCACGACTCTTGACCAGCGCCTGCATCGGCATACCTCCCTGTACCACAGCAACGAAGAGCGCACGCCCTCCCGGCGGTTGCCTATGCTACAACGCC
>CBFDDG010000818.1:0-1640 GCA_965603505.1 uncultured Phycisphaerae bacterium
AGTCTGGAGCTCGATATCATCGCCGCCGTGGTCATCGGCGGCGCCAGCCTCTCCGGCGGACGCGGCACCGTCGTCGGAACGATCATCGGCACCTTGCTGATCAGCTTCCTCCGCAACGGCCTGACCCTGCTCGGCATCTCGACCAACATTCAGCTCGTCGTCATCGGCGCCATCATCATCGGCGCCGTCGCCCTCGACCAGGTGGCCCGGGCCAAAGCCACCGCGGAACGATGATTGCAGAGGTGAACCACGGCGCAAAGGAGTTCCCTACAATCCCTCTTAACAAGGCCAAGTTGACACGGCTCCAATCGCCTCCTATACTTAGGCCAGAGTATTCAATCCCTTGCATCACGGAGACCGGCGCGATGGTTGAACATATCCGCACAGTGGCAAGAAAGCTCGTGGAGGGGCTTGGGCCCGATATTCAGGTTGTGCGGGTCTACGCCTACGGGTCGCGGGTCCGGGGCGATGCGGACTTCGAGTCAGACCTCGATCTCCTGATCGAGCTGCGGGAGGTCACGCGAGCAGCCAGACGCCGAATTCTGGATCGGGCTTGGGAACTGAGCTTGGAGGAAGGCTACGTCATTTCTGTTGCCGTCGTGAGCGAGGAGGCGTTCGAGCGGGGACCCTTGTCATCTTCGGCATTTGCCAGGAACGTCCGACGCGACGGAATCGAGATCGCCGCATGAGTGAACAAGATTTCAAAGCCTTGATCGACTACCGTTTGGAGCAAGCCGGCGAAGCCCTGACAGACGCAGGATTTCTGCTCAGCGCCGGTCGTCATAGGGGTGCGGCGAATCGCTTGTACTACGCCGCCTTCTATGCCGCCATGGCAGTACTGTTGACGCGGCGTCTTGAGTATTCGAGGCACTCCGGCGTGATTGCTTTCTTCGACAGGGAATTCATTCGCACGAATCTCCTGCCCAAGGAGTACTCAAGGACCTTGCATCGCGCGTTCAGTGAAAGACAACAGGATGACTACATGCCTTTCGTCGAGATGGACCCGGACGAACTTCAGCTACTCCTCGCAGATGTTCGAACGATGGTCCACGGAATCCGCGACCATATCAGAGAGGACATCTGATCGACGCGTGTGAGCCAATGCTCGTGTTCAGACATCCGCCAGCCGTGCTCACCGCTGGCGCTCATAACCTCACTTCAGGATTGGCTTCAGGACGATGTTTCGATAGTTGACGCCGGTGTGGTCGCCTTGCAGATAGATGGGGCCGGGCTTGAATTCATCGGACCACAGGGCGCCGCCCGTACAGCCGAGGAGCGTCTCGTTGTCGATGATCGTTTTGCCGTTCAGGATCACGGTTACGTGGCGATCGAGGAGCGTGATATCGAACGTCTGCCACTGTCCGGCCGGTTTCTCGGCGCTCACCCGCGGCTTGATCCGGCTGTAGACGCCGCCCATGTTGTGGGAGTCGCGACCCCGCCCGTAGGTGTCGGCCACCTGAACCTCGTAAATGCCGCGCAGATAGATGCCGCTGTTGTTGCCCTTGCGGACATTGACCTCCAGCTTGAGATTGAAGTCCTCGAACTCGGCGACCGTGCGCAAATTGCCATAAGAGATGTGCCGCCTGCCCTCCTGCTGCACGGGCCGGTTCACGAGGACGCCGTCCTCGACCGACCATCCA
>CBFDDG010000819.1:0-1637 GCA_965603505.1 uncultured Phycisphaerae bacterium
TGCCCGCCAGCGTCGAAGGCGCTTACGGCGGCATCCGCATCGGCAACCGCGTCGTCAAATGGGGCCCGGGCTTCGGCGGGGACGGGCTGGACGTCGAGAACCTGACGCGCGCCGAGACCGAAAGCCGGACCAAGCTATGGGAGCAGGTGCAGCAGCTCCGCGGCCGACCGGGGATGGAATCGATCTACCTGATGCAGACCGCCACCGGCATCGGCGTCCGCGAGACGCGACGCATCCTCGGCGAATGCACCGTCACCGAACAGGACGCCATCAAGGGCACGCGCTTCCCCGACGTCATCGCGATCAGCTCCAATCCGATGCCGAGCTATCACGGCAAGCGTTTCTTCTTCGAGCACGAAGGCTTCGACATCCCCTACCGCTGTCTCGTCCCGCAGAAGGCCGAAGGGCTCGTCCTGACCGGCCGCTGCATCTCCTGCGAGCAGGGCCCGTTCCAATCCGCCCGCTCGATGGCGCCGGCCATGGCCGTCGGCCACGCCTCCGGCTGCGCCGCCGCCCTGGCCGCCAAGAATCGGGTCGCGCCGAGGGACCTCGACGTGAAGGCCCTGCAAAAACTGCTGCTCAGCCAAAAGGCCGAACTGCGAACGTAAGAGAAGCCGTACCCAACACACCTGTATGTCCGTCATTGCGATAGGGCGCACAGGCCAAAGGAATCTCCAATCCTATCGATTGAGATTGCCGACGCGGTCGCTGGCTCGCACGGATACTTTGCCCTTGCATTTTCCAGCAATCGCAGCCATAATGCAATTGACTGAGGTGAAAGCAGCAACTCCGATCCGATGACAAGGACTGACTTATGGACCTGGAAGGTGTTCGTGAAGCACTGCGGCGCCAGCCATTCGAGCCGTTCAGTATTCGCTTGGCCGATGGGCGATCGCTGACTGTCCGGCATCCGGAAACGGTCGCTGTGGGCAAACGTCGAATCATCGTTGTTCAGCCGGATGATTCCTCCTTGTTCATTGAGCCGCTGCTGATCGTCTCTCTGGACTTCAACGGCGAGTGTCCTCCGCCCACGAGCCGGCGCAAGAAGGGCGAGACGTAATGGCTGTGTGATACGGATTCTGGTTAATTCTCGCGCGGTCTGTCATCTTGAGCGCAGCGCAGCGAAGTGAAAGATCTGGGCTGCGAACGCAAGAAACTTCCCATTCGACGACCAGATTCCTTCGAAGCTCAGGACAGGCTCTTCGGCTTCGCCTCAGGATGACAGAGTCTGTACAGCGCAAGGGTTTTCCCGAAAGCGTCTGATTGTGGTGCACAGTCGTGGCAGCGAATCAATGAGATTTGTGCGCGACGAGCGAGCCATCCGCCCTGGCATTACCGCCCTGCTTCAGCCTGTTGGAGCGATTCCGGCTCGGTCTGCAAGACCCCCCGATATTCCTGTTAGGCGCGCCAGGGACGCTGGCGGTCGATTCTGCCGTTGAGGATGTTCCTGGCGATGATGGCATCCTCGCGGACCTGGAAGTCGAACATGCCGGCGCAGATGAAATCCGCGCCGCTCTCGAAGGCGTACTGAAAGGCCTGCTGCGGCGGGATCGCACCGGCGGCCATGACCTTGAAGGCGATGAAGGGCCTGGTGACGTTCTTCATGAACTCGACCGTCTCGGCCGGCTGGGTGCACC
>CBFDDG010000820.1:0-1636 GCA_965603505.1 uncultured Phycisphaerae bacterium
ATAATCGAGTTGGTAGAGTAATTTGCCGTTGAGCCCCCGCCAGCTCGGCTGGATCGAACCGCGCAGGCACCATCGAGATCTTCGCTGGATCGAACAACGCCGCCAGAGACTGCAAACTGCGATGTGGTTGAGCTATGGCCAAATCTTGGTGACGGGCCTGTGGGTTCAGGCGGCGGTTTGGGGCTGAGGATCGGCAGTCGAGACCACCTCCAGCCCATCTGTGAACTTTACACCGAGAACGACCTTCGGCAACTGGTTCGGGCCGTCAAGCCGGCGCCAGCTTTTGTTCGCGGCCTCGACGAGCTTGAACACCATTGCGAGCGCCGTCTTATTCGACATGCAGCCCTTCGATCGGATCGTGCGATGGCGCACGGTGGCAAACGTACTTTCGATCGGATTGGTCGTTCTCAAGTGCTTCCAGTGCTCGGCAGGGAAGTCATAGAACGCCAGCAGCGCCTCGCGGTCCTTCGCCAAGCACTCGGCCGCCTTTTCGTATTTCAGTTCGTAAGTTTCGATGAAGGCGTCGAAGGCGGCCTCAGCTTCGCCTCGCGTCTCGGCCATCCAGATGTCGTGCAGTGATCGCTTGGCTTTGGATTGCTGGCTCTTTGGCAGCTTGTTCAAGACGTTGGCGGTCTTGTGAACCCAGCAGCGTTGCTCATGAGTTGTCGGCCAGACCTCGCCGAGCGCCTTCCAGAAACCGAGGGCGCCATCGGCGGCGGCGAGCTTGGGTGCGTGTGATAGCCCCCGGCGCTTCAAGTCGAGCAGCAGCTCGCGCCAGTCCTGTGCGCTTTCCCGTGCGCCGTCGGTGAGGCCGATCAGCTCCTTCTTACCTTCCGGCGTCGCGCCGATCATCACGAGGATGCACTGCCTCTCCTCTTCGAGGCGGGCCTGCAGATGGATCCCATCGGCCCACACGTAGACGTAGTGGCGCGTGGAAAGATCGCGCTTTCGCCAACGGTCGTGCTCGTCGGCCCAAACTTCTTTGAGACGTGCGATCGTCGATGCCGATAACCCTGGGGCATCTTTGCCGAGCAAGGCTGACAGCGCTTCCTCGAAGTCGCCGGTGGATATGCCCTTCAGGTAGAGGACTGGCAACAGGACTTCGAGGCTCTTCGAGCGGCGTGCGTAGGGCGGCAGGATCGCAGGGCTAAAGCGGATGCGCCCATCATCATGTGCAGCCGCGCCCCTGTCGCGTATGCGCGGCTGCCTGACGGCAACGGGGCCGATGCCAGTCATCACTTGGCGCTCGGGGAGATGGCCATGGCGGACGACACGCCTCCGCCCATTGTCGGTCTTCAGGTCACCATGATGGCTGAGAAACGCAGTCACCTCGGCCTCGACAGCCTGGGCAAGCAGCGTGCGGGCGCCGTTGCGCAGGACTTCTGTGAGTGGGTCGTCGAAGGCTCCTGGCTGAATCAGTTTGGTCACGTTATCGTTCGACACGGCATATCGCTCCTTCGCTGGAGAAGTGAGGTCGTCAAGCAACCTCACGATATGCCGCCTTCACCGATTCAGGCCGTCACCAACTTTAGCGCATAGCTCCCGACGCCTTGCTCGCGCCGAGTGTGCCACCCTCGAGCGCAACATTTTTCATCGTGAGTGCAATTCGCTTGCGATCAAGGTCGACATCCTTGAC
>CBFDDG010000821.1:0-1632 GCA_965603505.1 uncultured Phycisphaerae bacterium
CGGTGGTTCTCGAACTCGAGCGTGCAGATCGAGTGCGTGATGCCCTCGATGGAATCCTCGAACCCATGCGCCCAGTCGTACATCGGGTAGATGCACCACTGGTCGCCCTGGCGGTGGTGATGCTCGTGCACGATCCGGTACATGATCGGGTCGCGCATAGTGAGATTCGGATGCACCATATCGATTTTCGCCCGCAGGGTGCGGGAGCCGTCGGGAAACTCGCCCTTGCGCATCCGCTCGAAGAGTTCGAGATTCTCCTCGACGGAGCGGTCGCGATAGGGACTGGGTTTGCCGGGCCGGGTGAGCGTGCCGCGGTGGTCGCGGACCTCGTCGCCCGTCAGGTCGCAGACGTAGGCCTTGCCCTTGCGGATCAGCTCGACCGCCCACTCGTGCATCTGCCCGAAGTAGTCGGACCCGTAGAAGAGCCGGTCGTCCCAGTCGGCGCCGAGCCAGCGGACGTCCTCGACGATGGAATCCACGTACTCCTGCTCTTCCTTCTCCGGGTTGGTGTCGTCGAAGCGCAGGTTGAACTGGCCGCCGAAGTCGCGGGCGATGCCGTAGTTCAGATTGATGCTCTTGGCGTGGCCGATGTGCAGATAGCCGTTCGGCTCCGGCGGGAACCGCGTCGCCACCTGCCTGTCCCACTTGCCCGCGCGGACATCCTCCGCGACGATCTGCCGGATGAAATCGAGACCTCTTTCCTCCGTGCCGCCTTCGTCGCCGTTTGGTTTGTTGTTCGATAGCTCTCTGTCTTCTTCCATGCCCAAACCACTCAATTCCTGCAAGATACCTCGGCGAAGGGTCTTTTTCCAGCACGGGTGCCATGCTTACGCTTGCGTAAGCATGTCTTCGCCACCCGCGGCCACCTGCCCACGCCGGCGTGGCCGTGGCACCCATACGCAATGATCGATCCACGTTCTCTGCTGGGGATTCACGATCCAATCGGCTGACCATCTTAAATCGACAACCCCCGCATTGTCTACGGAATAGTGGTCGCCCGGCATCGCAACTGTGCGACGGCACCCTGCCCCGGAATGGCCACCCGCCCGTCATCCCGAGCCCGAATTGGCTTTGTTTCGCACGGCCGCCCCGAAACCTCGCCCGACCGGGCTCGCAAATTGGCTTTGTTCTGCAGGCCCCCTTTTGAGAAGGATTCCTCATAACCCTTTCCCTATGGAGAAGTTGCCATTCATCCTGTCCTCGGCAAATTGGCTTTGTTTCGCGAGGGTCCAATTCGTCCGTTGTCGCCATAACCTTCCTTCTTTCCAATAGTTAGCGATCATCTTGACCGCCGTAAATTGGCTTTGTTTGGCGCGAGGGCCCCGTGCCCCGCCGAAGGGGCCGGGGAAATGCAACATTGGAAGAATGGAATGATGGAGCACACGAACCGTCGGCGGGCACGGCTTGGCGATCTCTCCGGGTTCCGCCGATTTGCGACTTGCGATTGGCCATCTGCATCTGCCTGCATCTCATTCAATCGCTATCCTGAATGTTACATGGAGATAATACAGACATCGATATTCGGCGTCAAACAAAAAACAATGGAACCGCGGATGAACGCCGATGGACGCTGGTAAATCCTTTCGGAACAAGGGCTTACGCAGATCGTCACAAGTTCACAATCATCAATAA
>CBFDDG010000822.1:0-1629 GCA_965603505.1 uncultured Phycisphaerae bacterium
GAGGCGCTGACCGAGTGGCGGTTCCTTGGGTTCGCCCACGATACGCAGATGCGCAGCGGCTTCCTGACCGGCACGACCGTGACGGCCAAGGACCTGATGGTCGAGCCGAATCCGCCGCGATTCGTCCGCGAAGGGGATATCATCGAGTTTACGGTCAAGGTCACCAACCGCTCCGCCGCCCGCCAGATAGGCAAGGTGAGCCTGACGCTGGCCGATGCGCGCACGCTGGAACCGCGCGATGCCGCCTTGGGCAACCTCTCGCCGGAGCAGGATTTCGACGTGCCCAGCATGGAGTCCCGCACGCTCTCGTGGCGACTGACGATTCCCGACGGGTGCGAGTTCCTTACGTACAAGGCCGTCGGCGCGACCACCCGGCTCAGTGACGGCGAAGAGGGCTATCTGCCCGTATTGAGCCGCCGGATTTTCGTCACGGAATCGCTGCCTTTGCCGATCCGCGGCCCACAGACGAAGGAGTTCGAGTTCACCAAGCTTCTGCACTCAGGCGAGTCGGACACCCTGCTTCACCAGAGCCTCACGGTGCAGATGGTGTCGCAGCCGGCGTGGTACGCCGTCATGGCCCTGCCCTATCTGATGGAGTATCCGTACGAGTGCAGCGAGCAGGTCTTCAACCGGCTCTACGCCAACAGCCTGGCCTCCTACATCGCCAATTCCGATCCCAAGATTTCGCGGATCTTCGACCAGTGGAGGGGCACGCCGGCCCTGGACAGCCCGCTGGAGAAGAACGAAGACCTCAAGGCCGTCACCCTGGAGGAAACGCCCTGGGTCCGGCAGGCGATCTCCGAGTCCCAGGCCCGCAGGAACGTGGGCATCCTCTTCGATGAGAATCGGCTGAACGATGAGCTATCGCGCGCCCTGTTCAAACTCAAGCAGATGCAGTATAGCGACGGCCTGTGGCCCTGGTTCCCGGGCTGTTCCGGCAACCGGTACATCACGCTCTACATCACGACGGGCTTTGGCCGCCTGCGCCATCTTGGCGTTCGGGAAATCGACGTCAGTTGTGCCGTCAAGGCGCTCGACGCCCTCGACAAATGGATGGACGACTACTACCGCTGGATACTCCAATACCACAACAAGAATGACAATCACCTCAATCCGATCGTTGCGTTCTACCTGTATGGGCGCAGCTTCTTCTTAGCCGACCAGGATATCGCCGCCGAATACCAGGAGGCCCGCGACTACTGGCTCGGCCAGGCCCGCCAGTACTGGTTGACGCAGTGGCGGCAGACCCAGGCCCACTTAGCCATTGCCCTGAAGCGTTTCGGCGACAGTCAGACTTCCGATGCGATCATGCAATCGATCCGGGAACACAGCGTCACCGACGAGGAACTCGGTATGTTCTGGCGCGATACCGAGCGCAGTTGGTGGTGGCACCGCGCACCGATCGAGACGCAGGCCCTGATGATCGAGGCCTTTGACGAGCTTTGTGGCGACGCCCAGGCGGTTGAGGATTGCCGGGTGTGGCTGCTCAAGCAGAAGCAGACCCAGGACTGGAAGACCACGAAGGCGACAGCGGACGCGGTCTATGGATTGCTTCTTCGCGGCGTGGACATGCTGGCCTCGGATGCGCTCGTCGAGGTCGCCCTGGGCGGCGAATGGATCGTGCCCGAC
>CBFDDG010000823.1:0-1629 GCA_965603505.1 uncultured Phycisphaerae bacterium
TCCCACATGCAGCGAGGCCGGAACCGTTTCGAGCAGAAGGACTATGCGGTGGCCCTGGAGGACTTTGAGACCGCTCTGACCTATCCGGAGAACATCGGCGTCGGGCGGTCGAACAAGCCGCGGGAAGCGGCGGCGCAGTATTGGAGGGGAAAGGCCCTTCAGGAATTGGGACGTCTTGAGCAGGCGAGGTCGGCATGGGAAGCCGGTGCGGCCGGCGCAGAAGGCTCCGCAGAGCAGAACAAGCATCGCGAGCTGTGTAACGCCGCCTTGCGAGAGATGGAATGATACGTCGCTAAGGAGAAAAGGCCGAACATGGACCTCAACAGTCTCGGAATTCAGACGAATTTCAGCGTGCTCGACTGGTGTATCGTCGTCGCCTATCTCGGCGCCGTCGTGGCGATCGGGGTCTACGTCAGGCGGTACATCAGCAACGTCACGGATTTCATCGTTGCCGGTCGAGGTCTGCGCACCTTTCTGGCCGTTGCCACGATGATCGGGACGGAGTTGGGACTGGTGACGGTCATGTACTCGGCCCAGAAGGGATTCACCGGTGGTTTTGCCGCCTTCCATATCGCTTTAGCCGCCGCCATCGTGACGCTGATGGTCGGCTTGACGGGCTTCATCGTCGTGCCGTTGCGACGAATGCAGATCATGACCATTCCCGAGTTCTACGAGAAGCGTTTCGGACGCGGCGTCCGCATCCTCGGCGGGATGATCCTGGCCCTCTCGGGCATCCTCAACATGGGGATGTTCCTCAAAGCCGGCTCGTTGTTCGTGATGGGTGTCACCGGCCTGACGGCGGATATCCACCTGAAGATCATCATGACGACCCTGCTGGCCCTGGTGCTCCTGTATACGTCTCTCGGGGGGATGGTCTCCGTGGTCGTGCTGGATTACATCCAGTTTCTGGCGCTGTCGTTCGGTTTCCTCGTCATCAGCTTCCTGTCCATCCGACACCTCGGATGGAGCCACATCGTCGAGACGGTGGTGCAGTTGAAAGGCCAGGCGGGCTTCAACCCGTTCGACGGTGAGGGCTTTGGGCTGTCGTATGTGGTCTGGATGTTCTTCCTCGGGCTGGTGAGCTGCGCGATCTGGCAGACGGCGGTGATTCGCGCCTGTGCGGCCGACAGCGTCAAGACCGTCAAGAGGCTCTATGTATGGTCCTCCGTCGGTTTTCTGATTCGATTCCTGCTGCCCTATTTCTTCGGGATCTCCGCGTTGGTTTACATGAGCGAGCACGAGTCGCTGCGGAAGGTCTTCCTGCCGGAAGGGGCCGCGGCCGACGCGCAGACCACGCTGCTGGCCATGCCCGTATTCCTGAGTCAGATCCTCCCGATCGGAGTGATCGGCATCGTCACGGCCGGCATGTTAGCCGCGTTCATGTCCACCCACGACAGCTATCTGCTGTGCTGGAGTTCGGTGCTGACCCAGGACGTTGTCGCGCCCTGGTTCAAGCAGGGACTATCCGGCAAGACTCGGCTTCTGCTGACGCGGATCTTCATTCTGTGCATCGGCATTTTCGTCCTGGTGTGGGGATTGTGGTATCCGCTGGGCCAGGACCTGTGGGATTACATGGCGATCTCGGGAGCGATCTACTTCACGGGCGCCTTCGCGCTGCTGGGCTTCGGC
>CBFDDG010000824.1:0-1624 GCA_965603505.1 uncultured Phycisphaerae bacterium
AATGTGCCGCACCAAAACTGGAGATCTACGTATAGAATTAGCAGTGCCCGAGATGGGCAACGTCTGACAACGTGTTGTGACGACTAACCAGGTGTTTCATAGAACCGGGGGGCACGATATGAGACTCTCTTCGGCTCTCTTTGCAGCGATGGCGGGCCTTTGCCTGCTAATGACAATACAGACCGCGCAGGCGGCCGAGAATAACGATCTGGAATTCCTGCTCGATGCGATTGCTCACGTCGAGAGCAATAATAATCCGGATGCCGTGGGTGATAATGGCCGGGCGATCGGGTCCTATCAGATTCATCGCCGCTACTGGCAAGACGGAATCCGGATCCTCGGCGTGGACTGGAAGTATCGGGATGCCAGAGATCCGCACAAAGCCAGGCGAGTCGTGCGGGCCTACCTGCGCTACTACGGCAAAGGCAAGAGCCTGCTCGATATGGCGAGGATCCACAACGGGGGTCCGAACGGTCACAGGAAAAGGGCCACTCTGGCGTACTCTCGAAAAGTCGAGACGATCCTGGAGAACGCAACTCAGACCTCCTGAATTCATCCGGTGATTCCTGCCCGCGAGAAGTGCCTCTCGCAGATCGTAGGCAAAGGTATGCGCCCTCCGGCAGTGGTCGGATGGGCTATTCTTGCATGACCGCGTCGATGATGTCGGGGGCTTGCAGCCGCGAGGCGGCTTCCTGAGCCAGCGCCTGATATTCACGGCTCCCTTTGCTCTCCGGGGCATAGTCCAGGATGGACTGCCCGGCGCTCGGGGCCTCCGCCAGGGCCACCGTCTTGTGAATGACTGTTCTGAAGACCAGAGAGCCGAAGAGCTGACGCATCCCACTTTCAACACGTTTGCTCAATTTCGTTCGGTCTTCCATGAACGTCAGCACCAGGCCGAGCGGCTCCACAAGACAGGGGGAAAACCGGTCCCGCATCGCCCGGATCGTATCCAGCAGGCGTTTGAGGCCGTCCAGGGCGTAGAAATGGGCCTGAACGGGGATGATCACGTGGGTGCTGGAAACGAGTACGTTCAGCATGAGCAGGCCGAGCGATGGCGAGCAGTCGATGAAACACACGTCGTAGTCATTGGAGAGCGTCCGAAGCTGCTCGCCGAGGATCAGTTCCTTGCCTTGCACCTCGCGCAACGCCCATTCCACTCCGGCCAGCAGGATGTTGCTGGGAACAAGGTGCAGCCGGCTAACGCGGGTCGCGACGGTAACGGCGGATATGGGAACGTACCCGTTCACCATGGCGTCGTAGACGGTCTTCTCGAGACTGTTGGGATCGAATCCAAAGCCGAGCGTGGCATGGCCCTGCGGATCGAAATCGACGAGCAAAGTCCTGTATCCCAGCTTGGCAAATGCCGCCGCCAAGTTGACCGCGGTCGTGGTCTTGCCGCAACCGCCCTTCTGATTCGCCACAGCTATGATTTGCATTCAGCCAGTAGATTCGAGTCGAGAGTTTAGAAAATTCGGTTCGACTCCCTTCATCGCACACCAGCCACATACCTTGCACTCTATTGTACTCGATTAGGCCCCTTCGATTCAAGAGAAAAGGCCCGACGAATGCGGACTGGGAATCTGTCGTCGCACATCCCATCTGCGGCCGGCAACTGTCAATCTCC
>CBFDDG010000825.1:0-1624 GCA_965603505.1 uncultured Phycisphaerae bacterium
GCAACTTCCAGCTTGAACTTCTCAATATCGAGCATAGCGTCACCTGCCACGGGCCGGATTCGTATGATCCGCGAGCGTCCGCTGTACCTGATCCGTGGGCAAATACACCGCGGCACAAAACGATTATGCCCATCTCTGCAAGGTCAGTCAAGCATGGGAAATGTGCGTGAAATCAGGAAAGAGCCGGAGACTCCCACGAAAAAAGAGAGCCCGGATTACCCGGGCTCTTCCATGCAGAATCAGAGAATGCGATCTATACACTGTCGCGGATGACGAAGGGCTCGCGATAGGAGCAGGTTAGGTACTTGTTGGCCTTCTCGGCGTTGCGGCCGACGAAACGCTCCTGCTTGGAGTCGTAGGTCAGTTGCGGGCCGAGAACAAACGGCTGCTTCGCCAAGTCCACGCTGTTGCCTTCGAGCTGTTCGAGCATGTCTTTCAGCGTGTTCAGGGCGTCCTCGTGCGATTTGACGCTCTCGCGGACCTGGTCCACGGTGGCCTCGGCGCCGACCCGCCAGGCGATGTTCGCCTGGTGGCAGACGGCCGTGCCGAGGTGCCCGACCTCGATCTCGGCCGCCAGGCCTTCGCGCCGGCCGCTGCGAACGGCGTCGATGAAATTCTGGGCGTGGCCCGAGCCGCCGTTGCCCTTGTACTGGTGGACACGCTTGCCGTCGTTGTCATAGGACCAGCCGCCGCCGCGCGAGATACGCACGGAGCCGGCCTCGCACTGGATGTAGTTGCCGCCGCGCGAACCGAGATACACGGCCCCGTTATTCTTGCCGCGACGTGTCGGATCGGGCAGATTGCGGATGTCGATTACGAATGGCAAACCGTCATAGTCCATCAACGCGAAGTGCATATTGGGCGTCTCACCGTTATCGTCCCAGGCGAACCGATTGCCCGCCGCGACCATCTTCGTGGGCACGCTCGTCCAGCCTAAGATGTGCCGCACGTCGTCGAGATAGTGAATCCCCCAGTTCGCCATCTCGCCGTCGCCCCAGTTCCACTGCCAGTGCCAGTCGTAATGGAAGCTCTTGCGCATCACCGGCGACATCGGGGCCGGCCCCGCCCAGAGGTTGTAGTCGATATGCTCGGGCACAGGCTGCGGCTCGGCGACCTTGCCGATCGAGGTCCGCGCGCCGAGCTTGGAGCAGTGGACCCAAAGGACCTTGCCGTACCTGCCCGCCTGGACGTCGCGCGCCGCCTCCTGGACGGCCGGGCAGGACCGATGTTGCGTGCCCGCCTGCACGACGCGATTGTACTTGCGGGCCGCCTCGACCATCTTGCGGCCCTCCCAGATCGAGTGGCTGACGGGCTTCTCCACGTACACGTGCTTGCCCGCCTGGCAGGCCCAGACGGTCATCAGCGAATGCCAGTGGTTCGGTGCCGCGATCACGAGCGCATCGACGTCCTTGCGGTCGAGGGCCTGGCGGATATCCGCATAGCCCTTGATGGCGGAATCATCGACTTTGTACTTCCTCTTGTACCCCTCGACCCCCTTTTCGAGGATCTGCCGATCCGGATCGCACAGGGCCACGACCCTCACGCCGGGCAGCTTCTGGAAATGACTGACATGGGCCCCGCCCCGGCTGCGAATCCCGGCCACGGCGATCCGAACCTCGTCGTT
>CBFDDG010000826.1:0-1618 GCA_965603505.1 uncultured Phycisphaerae bacterium
CATCGCCCGCGACACCGTCTATTTCGGTGGTCTGGATGAGCGCCTCTACGCCGCGGACCTGAAGACCGGTGCGATCCGCTGGAAGTTCAAGGCCGATGCCGGCATCGATGCCTCAGCCGTTCCCGCCGACGGGATGGTCTTCATCGGCAGTGATGACGGGAATATCTACGCCTTCGAGGGCGATCCAAAAAATAGGTTCCTCACACGAATGTGTGCGTTGAAAATGGAGTGAGCACGTGCTAATCCATGTATTCGCAGGCAGTTAGACCAATGCGAATCATGGAGGATAGCCCGTGCTCATTAGTAGTATCGTCCGGCGGACTCTGGCAATCAAGCGTCATGTGGTCAAGAATGTCGTTCAGGGCCAGGGAGGGATCGTGATCCGCCTGGACCGTCACAGGCGCCGTCTTTTGCCCTGTGCCCGTTGCGGTACGCTGGGCCCCGTACGCGATCGGCTCAAAGAGCGCACCTGGAAACACGTTCCCCTGTGGGGCATTCCCGTCAGACTCCTCTACAGGCCCGCCCGCATCCGCTGCCCCGCGTGCGGCAAGATCGTCGTCGAGGCGATCCCTTGGAGCCAGGGCAAGTGCCGCCTGTCCAAGGGGCTTATCTGGCTGCTGGCCAGATGGGCGAAGCTGCTGGCCTGGGACGTTGTGGCCAGGCTGTTCGCCGTGCACTGGAACACCGTGGCGGCCGCCGTGCGAAGGGCCGTCGCCTACGGGCTGGAGCACCGAGAGATGGGTCCGGTCCTTTCGATCGGCATCGACGAACTGTCCCGGCGCAGGGGCCACGTGTATGTCACCAACGTCTATGATCTGAGCAAGGGCCGCCTCATCTGGTCCGGCGAAGGGCGCAGCAAAGAGACCCTGGAGGCGTTCTTCGTCGAGCACGGGAAAGCCTTCAAAGACAGGGTCATCGGCGTATGCTGCGACATGTGGCAGCCGTACATCGACATGGTCAAAGAGCACCTGCCGAAGGCGACTCTGGTCTTCGACAAGTTCCATCTGGTGCGACACGTGCTGGATGCCGTAGACAAGGTGCGCCGCCAGGAGGCGCGACGGCTCAAAGAAGCCAATCCCGAGCTGCTCAAGCGCACCCGTTACATCTGGCTGAAGAACCCGGAGAACCTGACCGACAAACAGCGCGCCCGGCTGGGGCATCTGGAGAAGCTCAACCTGCGCACCAACCGGGCCTACCTGCTCAAGGAGACCTTTCGCGAGTTCTGGAACTACAAGCGCAAGGGTTGGGCGCGCAGGTTCCTGAACAAGTGGTTCTGGTGGGCGACTCATTCGCGGCTCGAGCCGATGCGCGACGTTGCGTGGATGCTGCGCAGACACCAGGAGGACATCCTCAACTACTTCGCCCTCAGGATCGACAACGGCGCGGTAGAGGGGATGAACAACAAGGCCAAGGTGGTAAGCCACCGCTGCTACGGATTCCGGACCGCCGCCACGTACATCACAGCCCTCTACCATTGTCTGGGCGACCTTCCCGAGCCAAAACTCGTGCACAGATTCTTGTGAGGAGCCGTATTTGTTGGCCGCATGATCGCCGTAACAACGACCGTATACGGCCTCGATCTTCTTTTCATAGGGGTTGTGATACTGCTGGATGACGT
>CBFDDG010000827.1:0-1615 GCA_965603505.1 uncultured Phycisphaerae bacterium
GAAGATGGGGTTTCCCCGCATGGCGGGGCGGATCTGGGGCTGGCTGCTGGTCTGCAATCCGCCCGAGCAGACGGCCGCGCAGATCGCTGAGGCCGTGAACGCCAGCCGGGGGTCGGTCAGCACCATGGGCCGGCTTCTGATGCAACTGTGGCTCATCGAGCGCATCGGTCGGCCGGGCGTGCGCAGCGGCCTCTACCGAATCAAGGCCGGCGGATTCACGGAAGTGCTGCGGATGAAAATGCAGTTCACGGGCGAATTACGCAAGATCGCCGAGCGGGGACTCGCCGTGATCGGAAGCCAGCCCGCTGAAATTCGTCACCGGCTTGAAGAATATCGCGACTTGTGCGTCTTTTTCGAAAGGGAATTCCCCGCCCTGATCGCCAAATGGGAAAAAGAAAGAAAAAGGAAGGGCAAATGAAAGCCAGCGACACCGATCGTGTTCTCCGCCGCCTCCTTTCTGCGGTCCTGTTCAGTGTCCTTGCGACTCTCATGAGCGTTCAGGCCGAGACCGGGCCGCAGGAAGATCCGAACGACACGCAGCAGGCCGGCATGGAGGAGCCCTTTATCAAGAACGGCAAGCTCGATCTCGAAGCCGTCGTCAAGTACTTCGAGGACATGTATCGCGCCGATAGGAGCATCTCCGAGGCCAAGGTTGTCATCACCAAGCCGCGCCGCGAGCGGACCCTCCAAATGAAAATCTGGACCCTGGGAGAGGAAAGAGCCCTCATCGTCATTCAGGCGCCGCCGCGAGAAAAGGGCACCGCCACGCTCAAGGTCGAGAAGAACCTGTGGAACTATCTGCCTCGGATCAAGCGCACGATCCGGATTCCGCCGTCGATGATGCTGGCCTCGTGGATGGGCACCGACTTCACCAACGACGACCTCGTTCGTGAGTCTTCGTATTCCAAGGACTATGACTACGAGCTCGTGGGGCCCTCGCAGGAGCCGCCCGGCTGGCTGGTCCGGTTCACCGCCAAGCCTGATATCGTTGGTTTGTGGAACCGCTTCGAGCTTGTTGTCTCGATGGACGGCAGGATCCCTCTGGAGGCGAAGTACTACGATCGAAAGGACCGTCTTTCACGGATGCTGCGATGGTCCGACGTCAAGGAGTTCGACGGCAAACGCATCCCGGCCAAGCTCAGTCTGGTTCCGTTAGACAAGGAGGGCCACAGGACGGAGATGATTTATCTCGATATCGATTTCGAAGCAGACGTGCCCGAGACGACATTCAGTCTCTCGAACCTCGAACAGACGCGATGAAAGTGTGACGAGCGATGCAGTTGAGCACCGTCCAAATTGCGTGGCGCAATCTCGGCCGGAACAAGAAGCGCACGGCCCTGGCGCTGCTCGCGATTGGCGTGGGTCAGTTTGCCCTGCTTGCGAGCAATGGCTTGATGCGGGGCTACGCCGACAATATCCGCCTGGCCATCACCGGACCCATGATCGGGCACGTGCAGATCCACGCGCCCGAGTGGCGGAAGGAGCGGGCGCTGGACCTTTGTATCCATGGTGTCAACGACATCCTGAGCGAGATCGGTTCCGACCCGGCGGTGGGCAGCGCTGCGGCACGCATCTATGCCCCCGTGCTGGTCGCGCCGCAGCAGGACGCCTTCAT
>CBFDDG010000828.1:0-1612 GCA_965603505.1 uncultured Phycisphaerae bacterium
CGGAATGCCCATCTTGCGAGCACTGTGGATCGTCATTCGATCATTGATTCTGCGTCGGTCATCGCTGGCCGTCGAGAATCTCGCCCTCCGTCACCAGCTCACCGTGCTCCAGCGATCCAGCAAGCGTCCACGGCTCCGGCAGTCGGATCGGATCCTCTGGGTCTGGCTCTCCCGGCTCTGGGCCGGCTGGCGATCCTCCCTCGTCATCGTCGAGCCCCAGAGGTATTGTCAAAAGCTGTGGACGGCTGGATTGATCAGGCGGCGTGTTTCTTGACTCCGTCGATGAATCGGACGCCGCGGATGACGTCCGGGATGAGCTTCGAGCCGTTCAACGCCCGCCACTTCTTCGAGGCGCTTTCCATCAGCTTGAACACCATCGTCAGACAGGCGATGCGCGAGCCGTTCCCCTTGGTCTTGACCGTCCGCAACCGCACCGTCGCGAACGTCGACTCGATCGGGTTCGTCGTGCGAAGATGAATCCAGTGCTCGGCCGGGAAGTCATAGAACGTCAGCAGCACATCGCGATCCTTCCGGAGACACTCGGCCGCGCCGGGGTACTTTGCCTGGTACGTCTCGAGGAACAGATCAAAGGCCCGCTCCGCTTCTTCACGCGTCGGCGCCATCCAGATCTGATGCAGCCGATCCTTCGCCTCGCCCTGCAGTCGCTTGGGCATCTTGTCCAGCACGTTGGCCGTCTTGTGCACCCAGCACCGCTGCTGACGCGTATCCGGCCAGACCTGGCGTTGCGCTTTCCAGAAACCCAGCGCACCGTCGCCGATCGCCAGTTTCGGCGCTTCGCTCAGCCCCCGATGCTTCACGTCCAGCAACAGCGACTTCCACGATTGCTCCGACTCGCGATAGCCGTCGGCGATGGCGATGATCTCCTTCCTGCCGTCGGCCGTCGCCCCCAGCAGGACCAGAATGCACTGCCGGTCTTCTTCCAGACGGATGTTGAAGTGCACGCCATCGGCCCAGGCGTAGACGTAGTGCCTGCCCGCCAGTGATCGTTGGCTCCACTGCCGGAAGTCTTCTTCCCACGTTGCCTTCAGGCGGGTGACCGTCGAGGCCGACAAGCCGGGCGCATCCGGGCCGAGCAATGCCTGCAACGCTTCGCTGAAGTCGCCGGTGCTGATGCCTTTGAGGTACAGCCAGGGAATGAGATCCTCGACCGACTTCGCCTTTCGAAGATACGGCGGCAGAATCTTCGAGGTGAACGGCTCACGCCGGCCTTCCGGCCGCCGATCATGGACCCGGGGCCGCGCCACCTCCACGGGTCCGATTCCGGTGAGGATGGTGCGCTGCGGCATGTGGCCGTTGCGAACGACCAGACGATGGTCGTCCTCGTCGGTCAGGTGCGCGTGGGCCTCGATCCACTGCGCGACCTCGCCCTCGACCGCCTGGGCCAGCAGCTTCCTCGCGCCGGCGCGAATAATGTCCGTCAGGGCGTCGCGAGCCGGCTCCTCGAGGCCCGATTCGTCACGGGATGCTGGGAACGACAACGTCTCGGTGGTATGGTCCGTCACGGTGGCGTACTCCTTTGTTTCAGGTGATTTGACACACCCAGGGTACGCCGCCTTTTCAATCCGTCATCCACAGCTTTCGGTCATACCTC
>CBFDDG010000829.1:0-1610 GCA_965603505.1 uncultured Phycisphaerae bacterium
ACCAGCGAATACGTCGATCTGTTCCAGAGTCCGGTCGACTGGGCCGACAGCTACGGCCAGCGGCTGTGGGGTTGGCTGAAGCCCCCGCAGACGGGCGACTACACGTTCTGGATCGCCGGCGATAATGATCAGGAGCTGCAGCTAAGCACCGATGGCGATCCGGCCAACGCCGAGAGGATTGCCAGCGTTTCCGGCTGGACCGCGGCCTTTGCGTGGGACGACAATGCGAGTCAGATGTCCGCACCGATTTCGCTGGAGGCCGGCCAGAAGTACTACATCATGGCCCTGGGCAAGGAAGAGGGCGGCGGCGACAGCACCGCGGTTGCCTGGGAGGGCCCCGGCATTGACACTCGCGAGGTGATCAAAGCCGAGTATGTGGATACGTACGCCCTGCCGCCTCTCGTGGCCTTCAGTCCGTATCCGGCCGATGGTGCAGTCGATACCCCCCAGGACCTGATCCTGGAGTGGAATGCGGGCGAGAAAGCACAGCAGCATGAGGTCTACTTCGGCGACGATGCCGACGCCGTGGCCGCTGCGGACACCTCCAGTCCGCTGTTCATGGGTCGCCAAGCCGGCACTACTTTCGATACCGGCGCGCTGGAATGGGGCAAGACCTTCTTCTGGCGGATCGACGAGATCAACACCGGTGATCCGGAGAGTCCATGGGTGGGGCGGGTCTGGAGCTTCACCACGGCCAATTTCCTTCCGGTCGACGATTTCGAGAGCTACTCGGATGATTTCGAGAACGCCGATGCTATCTGGGAGGTTTGGATCGATGGTCTGACGAACCTGACCGGTTCGATCGTCGGGTACTTCGATCCTCCGTTCGCCGAGCAGACGATTGTCCACGGCGGCAACCAATCGATGCCGTTTGACTTCAACAACATCGTCTCGCCGTACTACAGCGAGCTCGAGCTGCCGCTCGACCCCACCCAGGACTGGACGGTCGAGGGCGTCACGGACCTGAGTCTGTGGGTACGGGGCTACCCGGCCGTCGAGCAGATCGACGTGACCGAGACCGGCGGCGCGATGACGCTGACCGGCGCCGGCGCGGATATCTGGGGCAATTCCGACCAGTTCACCTATGCCTACAAGAGCCTCAACGGCGATGGCTCGATGGTTGCTCGCGTCACGAGCATCGGCCCCGGAACGAACACGTGGGCCAAGGGCGGCGTGATGATTCGCGACAGCCTGGACGGCGGCTCCACGCACGCCATGATGATCATGAGCGCCAACAGCGACGGGGCTGCCGGCAACGGCGCCAGCTTCCAATGGCGGCCGGTCGCCGACAATGCATCCTCGAGCGGCGATTCGGTGGTCGTTGTCGCCCCGCCGTACTGGGTGAAGATCGAACGCATGGGCAATGGAATCACGGGCTACATGTCATTCGATGGCAACAATTGGAGCGTGGTGGGCGCGATGCAGTCCATCACGATGTCCGCCCCCGTGTACATTGGCATCTGCGTGACCTCGCATCAAACGGGTGAGGATCGAACGTTCGAGTTCGACAGCATCCAGGCGACCGGTGCAGTCAGCGGCGCGTGGCAAGGCGCAGTCATCAGCGCCCCGCGGCACAACGCTCCACAGAGCCTGTACGTAGCCGTGGAGGA
>CBFDDG010000830.1:0-1596 GCA_965603505.1 uncultured Phycisphaerae bacterium
ACCGTGCGGACCGTGCTGGACATGCTCGTCAAGGAAGCGCTGATCTACCGGCAGGCAGGCCGGGGTACGTTCGTCGCGCACGCGACTCTTGAGCAGGGATTGTCACACCTGATCAGCTTCACCGAGGATATGCAGCGGCGCGGGCTCACCGCGAGCACCCGCGTGCTGTTTTCGGGCCTGATCCCTGCCACCGCCTACATTGCCGAACGGCTTGGCATCAAGGTGGGGGAGGAACTGGCCTGCCTCAAGCGGCTGCGCTTGGCGGACGGCGAACCCATGTGCATCGAGCATTCCCACTTCGTCCACAAGTATTGCAGAGGCATCCTCAATCGCGATCTCTCCACACATTCCCTGCGCGACGTGAAGATCCGCAAGTACGGGATTCGCTGGAGCCACGCCCGGCAAACCATCCAAGCGATCAATGCTTCCAGGGAGACGGCCGGGCTGTTGGGCATCCGCCTTGGCGGGGCCTTGCTGTTCTTCGAGCGCGTCTCCTTCTCTCAGGACAACGTACCCATGGAATTCCTGCAGGCGTACTATCGCGGCGAACGCTATGTCCTGCACAACGAGCTACAGGGAGGCACGGGTTGACCGGAGTCAACGACCGCGCACGCCGAGAGGTCTTGACTCAGGCGGACCTGACTGTCCTCTGTGACGGCGTCATCTTGCGTATTTGTCGAAGAAATGGTTTGACGAGTATCAAGGCTTCATCATAATGTTATGATAATGCCCCAGCCTTGTTGCTTTACGATGTGTCCGAGGCTGGGGCTCAAAGACATGATTCTTGGCACAATGCTGCCAAGTTTGACGTTCTGAGGCCAGCCGTATGTATTCACCGGAATTCCTGGAGCGATTGTATCGAACGCTCTATACGATCCGAGTCTTCGAGACCGAGTGTATCAAGCTATACCGTCAGGGTCTGATCGTCGGCTATTTCCACCCCTATCTGGGTGAGGAGGCAATTGCGACGGGGGCCTGTGCGTCGCTGCGCGAAGACGATTACATCGTCAGCACCCACCGTGGCCACGGCCACTGCATTGCACGCGGCGGGAAGCTGAAGCCGATGGTGGCTGAGGTGCTCGGCCGCAAAGACGGATATTGCCGTGGTCGGGGTGGGTCCATGCACATCGCCGATGTGACCAGGGGAAACATCGGCGCCAACGGCATCGTAGGCGCCGGGATTCCGATAGGCGTGGGTGCGGCTCTGGGCATCCGCATACGCCGCGGCGATCAGGTCGTTGTGGTGTTCTTCTCCGATGGCGCCGCCAACAATGGCGTATTCGCGGAATCGTTGAATATGGCGGCGATCTGGGATCTTCCTGTTGTCTTCATACTGGAGAACAATCACTACGCGGTTTCCAGCCCGATTGAGGAGATGACGCGTATCCCCAACCTGTACAAGCGGGGGGAAGCCTATGGTGTGCCTTCCAGCGCTGTTGACGGCAATGATGTGCTGGCGGTCTATGAGCGCACCAAAGAGGCAGCGGAACTATGTCGCAGGGGCAAGGGCCCCGTGCTGATAGAGGCCAAGACTTACCGGCACGGCGGTCACCACGTAAACGACCCCGGCCGGTACATGCCGCAGGAACGCCTGGA
>CBFDDG010000831.1:0-1582 GCA_965603505.1 uncultured Phycisphaerae bacterium
GGCGAGCCATTCTACGTCAAGGGCGCGGTGGGCTGGCAGCGATTCGATCTCCTTCAGGACTGTGGCGGAAACGCGATCCGTATGCGCGCCAGGAAGAGGGACCTGGACCGGGCCCATGCGGCCGGCCTGGCGGTCATGGCCAATCTGCCCGTTCGGGGCGAGCGCAGCGGGATGAACTGGGCCGACGATGAGATGGTCGCCCAGCAGAAGCGGAGGGCACTTCAGGTTGTCCGCGAGCTGAAGGACCATCCGGCCGTGATGTTCTGGGCCGTGGGCAATGAGCTCGACTGGATCCCCCCCGGCGTCCCTCACCACCCCGAACTCTGGCGGCGCCTCAACGACATCGCCCGGGAGATTCACAGCATCGACGCGAACCACCCCGTCATGACGGTCGTCGGCACCGGTCGATACGAGCAGAAGATCCAAGAGATCGCGAAGCAATGCCCGGCAATGGACCTCCTGGGGATCAACACCTATGGCGACATCGCGGAGGTGACGGCCCTGACCCGGCGGTTCTGGCCCAAGCCGTACGTGATCGCCGAGTGGGGGCCCACGGGGCACTGGCAGGTACCGAAGACCGAATGGCGTGTACCCATTGAGCAGACCAGCACGGAGAAGGCCCGGGTGATCCACGAACGATACACGAAGGTCATTCAGGCCGACGCGGAGCACTGCCTCGGTTCGTTCGTATTTCTCTGGGCCCAGAAGCAAGAGACCACGCACACGTGGTATGGCCTGTTCCGGGACGGCCTGCAGACGGAGGGGATCGACGTCATGCGGCGCCTCTGGAGCGGCGCCTGGCCGCAGAATCGCACACCGGCAATCCTGGCTCTCGATATCCTCGGCTTCCCGGACCCCAAAGGGATTGTCCTCAAGCCGGGAGGTGGTTACGAGGCGAGGGTTCTGTGCTACGACGCCGACTATGACCCCCTGGAGTTTCAGTGGGACATCCGGCCGGAGGTGGAGATACCGAAGAACTCATACGCCGGGGGCATGGAGAAGCCCGCCGTCCCCGTGCCCGGTCTGATCCGCGAAAACGCCGGCACGCACGTTTCCTTCACGGCGCCCGAGACGCCGGGGCCCTATCGACTCTTCGTCCAGGTCCTCGATGGACACGACCACGCCGGCTATGCGAACATCCCCTTCTACGTCAGGCCCTGAGCGGTTCCCATAGGGGGTGCCCGACGGTTTGCGTCCTGACGGACGCCTCGCAAGCATCCAGCGGCGCGCGTGCGCATCGGCGTGGTTCAGGACGTCACGAGGTCGTATTCGATCTCGAGCCTCAGCTTGTGCTCGGCCTCCTCCTGCGCCAGGTGGAGCAGGGTGTCGCGCACGTCCGCCTTCCTGGCGATGGCGGCGAGATTCGTGTAGGTTCGGAAGGCGAGCTTCTCTTTGTTCATGGCGAAGATCAGCAGCTCGGTATAGCTCATATCGGGATGCGGCTGCATGTCCGGGAGTGTCTCGGCAATCCCGAGGCTGCCCACTTCCTCGTCGAGGAAGGCCGTTTCGCCGGCCTTGATCGCCTCCAGACGAATGCGGTGGCGCAGCTCATCGAGCGCGAAGTTCTCGATGACGGCGCGCA
>CBFDDG010000832.1:0-1581 GCA_965603505.1 uncultured Phycisphaerae bacterium
TAGGTCTCGGCGTTGCCGCCGTAGTGGCCGCTGGAGCTGCCCCCGTGGCAGAAGGGCTTGCTGTACACGGAGGCGACGTTGCCCCTGAACTCGGGGTACTTGCCTGTCGTGCCGTCTACCGCGAGCTGGGCGTTGAGGATGTGTCCTTCATTGCCCCCGGCGCCTTTGGAGGTCTGGCCGAGCGTGGCGCAGACGAATTTCGCATTCGGTGCATTGAAATCCTTGCGCAACTGCTTGATGAGGTTAACGAGATTGAACTCGTAACGGGTGGCATGGCCTGCGTTGTAACGGTCCTTGTCGCCCTGCCAGTAGAAGAAACCGGCAACTTCATATTTTGTTGCGCCAGGATAATACGTGCCCAAATCCGACAACACCTTTTTTGCACGGTCAACATCTCCGGCGTATTGACAGCCGGCCGTCCAGGCGATCCTCTTTGGATTCGTGCCCTTCTCCCAGCGCTCGGGAGAATCCCCGTACCCTGCGTAGACCCAGGTCTTGCCCTTCTCCTGGAACTCGTATTGCTTGCTGCCCGGGGGCAGCAGGTCCCAGCCGAGGCTGCGGTTGCCGGTGGCGCTCTTGAGAATCATCACCGGCGCGTCGATGAGATGGCCCATGTGGTGACCGATGCCCATCTCCACTCCGATGTTGCCCTTGACCTTCATCCAATCGTTGTTCATGAGTCTTGTCCTGCCGGGACCACCGCTGCCCCCGACCCACACGAAGCGGACGTCCTTGCGGACGGTCCACTCGCCGTCGTCGTCGACTAGGTAGGGATATTTCTTCTTTTCCTTCACGGCCGCGTTCAACTTTTTGAAATCGCCGAAGCTCAGCATGTTGGACTGGCCAAGCAGGATGTAAACCTGCACGGGCCTCCTCATGTCCGCCGGCTTGCCGTCGGGGTCCGGCAGGACCTTCGGCTCCTCGGCTCCCGCGGCGGGCCACGCGGCCAAGACCGCGCAAGCCAGGGCGAACGACAACACGCGTGATCGGTATGGGTTCACGACCTGCCTCCAAAGCAGACTGATACGACGCTGGATCCCGCATGGCCGCGCGTCGGCGGCCCGGGGGGTAGGGGAAATCGGTAGACACCTTACCGGATTCCCGAACGCTTCCTCACGGTCTCGCCCTCACCCTACTCGCCAGAGGCCATCCTGTCAATGGTCCGCGCCAGCCGTTACGCAAGACGCCTGGAGTCGGGTGACACTCTACCCGAGATTTCCCATTTGACTCTGGCTGACCCCGTTGGTCAGCCCTTTGGAAGATGAGTATAGCGCTCCCCCCCCGAATGCAAGAGGAAACTGCCGGACGGAGCCGATAAGGAGCCATAGGAACTCCGGCAGATGCTGGGAACACCCTGGTTGGGAGCAACATGGCCGAACATGTCCCTCGTGCTCCATGCGGCTCCGCGCCCCCTCACGATCTGCCAGGTTGGCGTGGTGGATTTCGTTCATCCCGCTCTCGCTAGCACTGGCAGCAACCGCAGCCGACGGATGCGATCCAGAATCGCTCGGAACAACTGGCGCGACACCGCCACTTCGGCCATCTGGAACGTCACGTACCGCGCGTGATGCACGACCTTGG
>CBFDDG010000833.1:0-1580 GCA_965603505.1 uncultured Phycisphaerae bacterium
TGAGCGTGACGCACGACGCCGTCGAGGCCAGCGGCGACTGGCTCGGATGCTTCGAGCAAGTGTGGGCCAAGTTTCTCTCCTTCGACACCCTCTCGCGAGGCTGGCAGCAACTGAAAGCCGCCGAGGCGGCAGTGCAAGACGATGCCGAGCTGCGATTCCGCGTGCAGGTGGCGCAGCTTCCCGTGATGTACACGTTCATGATGCGCTGGAACGAGATGCGCAAGGCCGCGAAAGAGGCGAACGCCGACTGGCCCATGCCCGAATCGATCGAAGACACCTACGATCGGTTCCTGGCCATCGCCAAGAAGAAGAACGTCACCCGCCTCAACGAATGGCAGCAAGGCTTCGGCGCTTTGGACAAAGCGCTTGCCGAGCACGGGGGTAATGCGCGGGAGCCGTGACCATGTCTGACGCACTGGAGGCGAGAGACATCGAAGTCCGCTTCGGGAAACAGGAGGTCCTGCGGCGTTTCTCGATCTCTGTCAAGCCGGGCGGGAAGGCTGTGCTGACCGGCCCATCGGGCTGCGGCAAGTCCACGGCGCTGCGCTGTTTCCTGGGCTTCGTCGTGCCCGAAGGCGGGACGGTCTACATCGACGGTACGCAGCTCACCGCCGAGACCGTCTGGGATCTTCGCAAGCACCTTGCTTATATCGCCCAGGAACCCGATCTCGGGACCGGCACCACGGCCGAAATTCTCGAACGGCCCTTCCACTTTCGTGCGAACGCCGGCCTGCGCGGCAACCTGGAGCGGATCGGCGAGTTGTTCGAGCGGTTCAATCTGTCCCGCGAGCTTCTGAGCAAAGATGTGACGGCGCTGTCGGGCGGAGAGAAGCAGCGCGTCGCGCTCGTTTCGGCCGTGCTGCTCGACCGCGACATTTTCCTGCTGGACGAAGTCACCTCGGCCCTCGACAAGACCAGTAGAAAAGCCGTCGCTGAGTACTTCCGCACGCGAGAGGATGCAACGATGCTGTGCGTGGCTCACGACCAGGACGTCTTCTCATTCGCCGACCAGATCGTCGAGCTACCGGGCGGCTCAGCCACAAAGGAAACGACATGAGCGAGATCATCGACATCGGACTCTGGCAGTTGGCCGCGGCCTACCTGCTGCTGGCGTTTCCGTTCGGGATCATGCTGTGGTATCGCATCCCGATGATCGGCGAAACCGCAGCCGCTCTGATCCGCATGACCGTTCAGCTCATCTTCGTCGGCCTGTACCTGCAGGTGATCTTCAAGCTGAACATCCTCTGGCTGAATGCGGCGTGGCTGGTGGTCATGGTGGCGGTGGCGGACGTCTCCATCGTGCGATCGTGCACGCTGCGATTGCGCCAAATCGCCCTGCCGCTGTTCGTCGCCCTTGTGGCCGGCACGGCCGCGCCTTTGCTGCTGTTCACGGGCCTGATCCTGCGGCGTCCCAACCTACTGGACGCCCAGTATGCCATCCCCATCGGCGGCATGATCCTGGGCAACTGTCTGCGGGCCGATATCGTGGGCATCCGCACGTTCTACGATTCGATCCAAACGGCGGAGAAGGCCTTTCTCCAGAGTCTGGCCCAGGGCGCGTCGCTGCACGAGGCGATCCG
>CBFDDG010000834.1:0-1577 GCA_965603505.1 uncultured Phycisphaerae bacterium
CGCCCGGACGCCGGCCTTCTTCGCCGCCTTGGCCACGTGAAAGTTGAAGGACGGCGAGTCGCACACAATCACCAGATCGACGGGGTGCTCGCGCAGGTATCGCCGCACGTGCCGGATCAGCTTGTAGAAGTGTCCGAGGTGAGCGAGGGCCTTGTACGTCATGACCGCCCTGCCGACGGTGCTCTCGATCAGCTCGCACCCGGCCGCCGCCATCTTCGGCCCGCCAATCCCCACGATCTCAAACGGCGCGCCCGTGGCCTTCAGCGCAGCAATCAGCCCGGCACAGTGCGCGTCGGCACTGGGGTCGTTGGCGCTCACAAACACACGCTTGTTCTTCTTCGCATCAGCCATAAGACGCCAATTTCTACCACGCCCACCCCAAAACATCAACCGCCAACTCCGCCATCAACCTCCACGTTCTGCCTTTGAGACTTGGTGCTTGCCCGAGCGAGTTCCCTTTGGTATACTGGCTGTTTGAAGAGACGGCGCAATCGTGATCGAACAGGCACGAGTTCAACCAAAGAGGATGCCGGATATGCTTACGAAATACCTCGAAGCCGCGATGAGGCACGCGCATTATGAAATCCTCGCTGATGACGGGACCTTCTACGGGGAGATTCCGGAATGCCAGGGCGTCTATGCGAATGCCCCGACACTGGAGGAGTGCCGAGGTGAGTTGGCGGAGGTGCTTGAGGGCTGGCTGCTCTTTCGAATCTACAAGAACCTCGCCCTGCCCAAGATCGACGGGATTGAGCTGACTGTGGACAAGGAGATCGCGGCCTGATGCCTCCGTTCGGCCCCACCTCAAGGAAGGACCTGATCCGCCATCTGCGGACGATCGGGTTTGAGGGGCCCTATTCGGGCGGCAAGCACTCGTTCATGATCAAAGACGATCTGACGTTGACCATACCCAATCCGCATAAAGGCGACATCGGACGCCAGTTGTTGGCCCGTATTCTGCGCCAGGCGGGAATCAGCCGCCAGCAATGGGAACAGTTGGACTGACTTGGAGAGATGATCACGGAGCTTACCGTCCGACATGAAGGCCATTATGAGCCTGGCGGGCATCAAAGAAGCAGAACTGTAGAATCACCGACCCGACGCAATATTTCTTGACTTTGGCGCGAACACTGCGTAACTACGTGAGTATATTATCACATAGCCATAGATGGTGAGCATGGCCCATTCTACAGAATGCATAGGTTTGGGATGATGATCGACAAGAAGAAGGTTCTGTTGTTCGAGCGGCAGGCGGAGATTGCCAAGGCGGTGGCGCATCCGCTGCGGGTCGCCGTCATTCATTTCCTCAAGGACGGGGACAGGTGCGTTTGCGATATCGCCGAGCAGGTCGGCTCGGAGCGGTCGAACGTCTCTCGACACCTCACTGTCATGGTCCGGGCCGGCGTGCTGAGCTGCCGAAAAGAGGGGCTGAAGGTGTTCTACAGCCTCAAGACGCCGTGCATCGCCGAGTTTCTTTCCTGCGTCACCCGGGTCCTGAAGCAGCAGGCCAGGGAAAATGAAATGCTGCTGGCCGCGCTGTAACGGAGACACGAAATGGACTTCCGGAGCGAATGGAA
>CBFDDG010000835.1:0-1569 GCA_965603505.1 uncultured Phycisphaerae bacterium
TTATTGATGCTGTCGCTGCCGAAAGCTATAATAGACGGAATATTATATATCCCTGTCATTATTAGGAGGTCATAGCGATGTTGGTATGGATCTTCCGGGTCATCTTCTGGCTGATCCTGGTCGCCTTCATGCTGGCGAGCGTCAGCTCGACGGAGATTGCCAGAGAATCGGCGGAGCGGCCGGCAAACTTCATCGGCGTCGTTCTCACCGGTTTCGCCATGGGCGTCTTCGTCTTTCTTGTCGAGGCCTTGACGCCGCGGAGAAAACTGAGTGCGCTGGCGGGGGTCTTCTTTGGCCTGCTGGTCGGGTTGCTCGTCAGTGGGGCGCTGGCGCCGATCGTGGACATGATCAACGAATCCTACGCCATCCAACTGGTTCCGGAGACGGTTGCGGCCATCAAGTGGATCATGGGTATTTGCGTGTGCTACCTGACGATCAGTATCGTCATGCGGACGAGGGACGACGTGCGTTTCGTGATTCCCTACGTCGAATTCGCCAAGCAGACCAAAGGGGCCAGGCCGTTGGTGCTGGACACGTCGGCCATCGTGGACGGTCGGATCTCCGATTTGTGTGAGAGCCGGCTGTTCGACGCGCCGGTCATCGTGCCGCGGTTCGTGCTCAACGAGCTGCAGCTCATCGCGGATTCGGCCGATAAGCTCAAGCGCAACCGCGGTCGGCGGGGCTTGGATGTGCTCAAGAAAATGCAGACCAGCCCCACAATCGATGTGGAGATCGATGATACCAACGTGCCCGATATTGAAGAGGCCAAGGGCGTCGATCAGAAACTGCTGGTGTTCACCAAGGCGTACAACGGGAGGCTGGCCACCACCGACTATAACCTCACGAAGGTCGCCCAGGTGCGCGCCGTGGACGTCGTGAACATCAACGACCTGGCCAATTCGCTCAAGGTCGTCGCGCTGCCCGGCGAAGCGATGCAGGTCCGGATCGTCAAGCCCGGGGAGGAGGCGGACCAGGGCATCGGCTACCTCGACGATGGAACGATGATCGTCGTCGAAGGGGCACGCAACAAGATCGGCAGAGACATTACGCTGAGCGTGACCAGCTCGCTGCAAACCTCGGCCGGCAAGATGATCTTCGGCCGATTCGAATCTTTCGCGACATCGCAGGCCAATAACCGCTCGCATCGCCGACCCGCCCGAAGGCCCGCAGGCACCGGCGCATAGCGAAGTCAAAATACATGGAGTAGCCGCATCTACTTCGGCATAGGGAATGCGTTCAACAGGTTCCGTGCCGATTGTGGCGGCTACCTCGACTTTCTGGTGGCGGGCCAATACCGAATCCCTACCATAGACGTCTCTACCTGTGGATGGTCCATCTGGCGGAATTTGCTTTTCGGACGATCGATGCACAGCGACAGACTTCTATTGCGAAAGGCCTCGCGAGGGTGCAAGGAGTCCCTGCGCCGGATCTACGAGGCGCACAAGGACCATCTGCTGACCCTGGCCGGGGCTCTGACTGGCAACCGAACCGTGGCGGAGGATATCGTGCATGATGTCTTCGTGGTATTCGCCAGGAACGTGCCTCGACTGCGCCTGAGGACGAGCCTAA
>CBFDDG010000836.1:0-1556 GCA_965603505.1 uncultured Phycisphaerae bacterium
CGGATGGCTGCGATTGCCGGGACGATGTCCACCGGATAGCACTGGCCGGGGTAGTCATCGAGCAGTCCATACGGCGATTCGTCCAACTCCTTCGCGAGCGATTCGACCTGCCCTCGCAGAAGCTGCTCGTACTTCGCATCGCCGAGAAGCTTCTGATAGCTGGTCAGGGCGCTGATCAGCAGCATCCGGTAGAAGAGATTCTCCTTGTCGAGGTAGTCGTCGCCCCAGTGCTGCTTGACCCACCCGGCGTGGCTCGGATCGGCCACAAGGGCCGCAGCGGCCTCGATTGCCCCGCGTGCATAATGACTCGGAGGCACGGAACAGAGCGCCGGATTCTCCTCGGCCGCCTCTTGCAGGGTCTCCGTGGCCCACAGGTAGAAGACCGAGCCGAACAGCGGCCACTCCGTTCCGGCGATGTCCCCGGTGGTCAATGCCGCCGCCGTCCCGGATGCCACGCGCTGCCGCGCCCATATCTCGTATCTCGGCGACAGGGCCCGATGCCAGCGCAAGGCACAATGTGGGACGCCTCCACCTCGAAGTCCGGGGTCGCCCAAGTCACGGACTACCATCGCAGCGGGCACGATGAAGAGATAGAGGCTCAGCGCCGCGGCGAGGGCCGTATTCGTGCAGACACAAACGGCGACGGATTTTCGCATGACTGATTCACGTTCTCGAATCAATTGCGCCAAAGGTAGTCACAAGATAGACGCGTGTCAACATCTTGTTTTGGGTCGATATGTCCGTGCTTTCAGGTGGCACGCCAGACATCCGCTGTGTTTGTCAGTTTCTCGGTTCACGGCCGCACATTGTGAGAAAACTCTCACGGCCAGAAGGCGGCTACGGTGATGATGAGCCAGATGCCGATTCCCAGGGCGAACTTGCCGACGATGCCGAGGAACTTGCCTGCGCCTGCGCCGACACCTCGCCGCAGGGAGAGGTCGGGATGCTCGCCGCGGGAGACCTCAATGGCCCAGACGGACAATCCCGCGCCGAGACAGGTCCCGACTACGGTGCCCACCAGCGGCACGGGAAGCATCATCGTTCCGACGACCGCGCCGAGCAGCGCCCCAAACAGTCCGGCAATTGAGGCGGCCCAGCTCGCCCCCGATTTCCGGGCGCCGGCCATCCCGGCGAAGAACTCGATCAACTCGCCCAGCAGCGCCAGGACCGCAATGGCGGCAGTTGCCCGGCAGGCCGAACAGGACCAGAACCAGCCACACGGCGTTGAGCAGGACCAGGATCAGCAGCCACACGTAAAGCATGCGCCCATTGTAGGATTTGCAGGCGGCCCCGGAACGGTGATTCCTTCATGAAGCCCCCCCGGATGCGTCAGGGAAATCCTGCATCGATACTTTCGAGCACAAAAGGAATACACGACTTGATATGTCGCACGTTTTCCGGGAGAATAGAGCCGGTTGGGTCGAGAGCCGACAGGCCGAGCCGCGCACTCCTGGTGATTCGGCTGTGGCTCACGGTTCCGGTACTGCGGGCACATGGATGATGATCGGGTGACCCGCATATCGTGGCAAGCGATGCCTGTGATTACACTGTGTTAG
>CBFDDG010000837.1:0-1545 GCA_965603505.1 uncultured Phycisphaerae bacterium
TACTACAACGCCACTTGGTTCATTATGCACGACCGTAGCGACGACAGTTCGATGCCCAGTTCACGCAAGCGTCGCTTGCGGGCTTTCACATGACTGCGCTGCGCCTTCTCGTTGCGATGCTGGGTCTGGGTAATGATCTCCGCTTCCTTCTGCAAGAAACTCGTGCGAACCTGACCGGTTATCCACAGGGAACGCACCAGTGCGCCGGCTGCCCGGCGGAGTTGGCAGACCGTCAGGTGTGGGTTTTTCCCCCCGCCACTTCTGATGGACCTTGACCAGGAACAAATGACTGACGGCTGTCACAAGCAAGTGCCGTTTCAACGAGGTGTAGTTGCGGACCTCGAAGTGATCCATGCCCAACTCGCCCTTTTCCTCCTCGAAGCACCGTTCGACGTGGTATCGCTGGAAGGCCACCATCAGCAGCCTTTCCAGCGGCGTGCCCGCCGGGGCATTGGAGACGAAGTACTTGACCTCGTTGGGATCCAGCACATTGCGGGCCACGATCAGCCAGTGTGGCCAGGTCGGCAATCCGTCGCGCTTGAGATAGATCTGCGCCGCCTTGGCCTCCCAGACAACCGGGCCAAGGGTGCTGTCCTTGATGTGGAACTTCTCCCACGGCTGGTTGCGGAATGCTTTGCAATACGCGACCATGTTCCGCGCCTCGATCGTCGGCAGGTTCTTAACCTTCAGCCGCGGATATCGCGGTTTGGGCCCACGTTTGTGCGGCGAATGATGCTGCTTCTGCAGCACCTGCGGCCGCCGAAGCCAAGCATGAAAAGAGCACGGCACCTCCACGACATACCGCTGGCCGCGATCGTCCAGGGCGAAGTGAAACGCCGGCGCCCTGCCGTAGCCCTCGTCGGCCGACACCCATTCGAATCGAACGCCGTTGGCCACGGCCCGGTCTCGCAGTTCCAACGCGATCTGCCACTTGGGCCGATGAACCATCTCGTCGGGGATGCCGGCCGCACGGCAACGCTCCCGATCCTCCGACCACCCTTGTGGCAGGAACAGTTCGCCCGCCAGCAACGTGTGAAAGTCCCCGGCCGCGTAACTCAGATGCACCGTCACGACACAATTGTCCACCTTGCCGGTGGCCCCGCACCACTGCCGCTTGACCCCGGGCGTCTTGTTGCCCTTCTTGGGGTAGCCGGTCTCGTCGATGATCCCGATGGACACGGGATGAGCGTGATCGCGGGCCACGATCTGCGCCAGTCGGTCGGCCATCAACGACTCGTCCCAAGCGGACAGCGAAAGGAACTGCTGCAGCGTCCGCGGCGGCACGCCAGCCCGGTCGGCAATGGGCTCGATGCTCTTGCGTTGCAGGTCGGACAACTGCCCGCGGACATACACAGCGAGGTTCTCCGCCGGTTCGCTTCGCCCGAAGCAGTCGTCGAATTCGCTGAGATAGTTGTCCAGCATCGGTTTGAGCTTGCGAATCTGTTGTGCGTCCATGCCGTATCTCCTTCCAGGATAAGGGGTCCTGGAAGGATTCATCGTCTTGCCGCTTGAGTTTTCTTGAGCCCAAGTGGCGTTGTAGTACTA
>CBFDDG010000838.1:0-1544 GCA_965603505.1 uncultured Phycisphaerae bacterium
ATCCGTCGCATTTCAAGGGGCCGCGACAGCCGCTGGAGCAGATCAACTGGACCGACGCCACTCTTTACTGCAACGAACGGTCGCTGGCCGAAGGCTTGGAGCCGTGCTACGACGAAGAGACGTGGGAATGTAACTTCGACGCCAATGGGTATCGATTGCCCACGGAGGCCGAATGGGAATACGCCTGCCGGGCCGGCACGGGCACCGAGTACAGCTTCGGCAATAGCGCGGGCCAATTGAAGGCATACGCGTGGTACGCCGAGAACGCCTCGCGGACCACGCATCCGGTCGGACAGAAGAAGCCCAACGCCTGGGGCCTGCACGACATGCATGGGAACGTCGCCGAGTGGTGCAACGACCGCTATTCGGAAAGCTACTACGGACAGAGCCCCGCGGAGAATCCCAAAGGGCCCCGCGAGGGACAGGAGCGAGTCTTACGCGGCGGCGCGTGGAATTCGAGCGCGGGAAGTTGCCGGTCGGCGTATCGAAGCAGCGATCCTTCCATTGACGATACGTGTCTGGCCAGCGACGCCATCGGTTTTCGGTGCGTGAGGAATGCACCGGTCGAGGAATTGCAGGCAGATGGAGGTGGAGTCATGCCGTCCCAGCCCAAATCGAAGACAGGATTTGTGTACGATCCTATCTACCTGGAGCACAAGACGACGCCGGGCCATCCGGAGTCGCCGCAGCGGCTCGTTACGATCGTCGAGAGGCTCAAGAGCAGCGGATTCTACCCGGCGCTGGTCCCCGTGACGCCGAAAAGCGCGCCTCTGGAGTGGCTCCACACGATCCACACGCCGGCGTACGTCAAGCGGGTCAGGACCAGTTGCGAGGCGGGCGAGGATTACTTGGATTCATTGGACGTCCCCATTTCGTCAAAGTCCTACGATGCAGCCCTCGTTGCGGCCGGGGGCGTGCTCGGGGCCGTCGACGCCGTCATGCGTGGAGATATCAGCAATGCCTTCTGTGCCGTCCGCCCGCCGGGCCATCACGCGATGCCGGATCGGGCGATGGGTTTCTGTCTCTTCAACAACGTGGCCATCGGCGCGAAGTACGTCCAGCAGAAACACGGGTTATCAAAGGTCCTGATCGTGGATTGGGACGTGCACCACGGCAACGGCACGCAGGCGGCCTTCTATGAGGACCCCACCGTGCTCTATTTCAGCACGCACCAGTACCCCTTCTATCCGGGCACCGGCGCCGAGTCCGAGCGCGGGCACGGCAAGGGTTTGGGCTTCACGATCAATGTCCCGCTGCCCTCCGGCTCGGACGACGAGGACTACCTGGAGGCGTTCGAGCAGCAGTTGCGTCCGGCGGCTTTGGCGTTTTCGCCCGATTTCATCTTCATTTCGGCGGGTTTCGATGCGCACGAGAACGACACGCTCGGCGGCATGAGAGTCACCACGGACGCGTTCGGCAAACTCACGCGCATTGTCAAGGAGATCGCCGACAAGTGCTGCGCGGGCCGGGTCGTCTCCGTGCTGGAGGGAGGATACGGGCTCGTCGGCCAGGCCGCAGCGGTGGAAGCGCATATCCGCATTCTG
>CBFDDG010000839.1:0-1532 GCA_965603505.1 uncultured Phycisphaerae bacterium
CCTCGACCGCCACGTCCAATGTCTCGTCCATGCTGTCGCAGTCGCCGCGATTGGCCGGCTGAACCGTCACGCTCACGATCGCCTCGGTCTCCAGATCCACCGCATGCTCGGCCTTGTGTGCCAGATGCGTGCGGCCGTCCTTCATCTTCGTGATCTTCGCATCCGGATCGTGCGGATGTTCCCAATCGTCATTCGAGCCTTTGTTCTTGCGGTTCCTGTCGATCTTCGCCAGGTCTTCACGCGTCGGTGTCTCAATCCCCGATGCCTTCGCCAGCCGCGTCAGGAACTCCTCGTAACTCTCGCCCGTGTCCCGCCGAACGATGCTGCGCAAGGCCGCGTTCGCCTCCAGCGTCGTCGCGTCGATACCCAGCGTCTTGCCCTTCAGCAGATCCGCCTTCGCCAACACCTTCAACACCCAAGTGAAGACTTCCTCGTGCGTCTCCAAATCAATCAGTCGACGATTGCGGCTGATCGTCGAGTGGTCCGGCGTCAGCTCCGTCTGCTTGTAGCCGCAGAACATCCGAAGGCTCAGTGAATCCGCCAGCCGCCACGCGATCCCACGCTCCGAGTCGATGCCCTCGAAGTAGCCGATCAGCAGCGTCCGAAAGTACACCGCCGGCGGAAGCGATGGCCGACCCATCACCTCCGCGTAGAACTTCCCGCACAGCCCGCCGACGAAGCCGTCGAAACCGTGCCCGTCGAGGACTTCGTTGAGCTTCCCGTAGAAAGGATGCGCGGCCGTGTTCGGGATGTCCATCGCCGCGATCCACAACTCCCCTTGCCGGTCCGTCGTCCGCTTGCCCATGCCCATGACGATCATCCTCCCTGATGATTCACTGGCAGCATATCCGGCCCTTCGCTATCCTTCAAGCAGCACGACTTTCACCACGGGCTGCTAGATGACAGACACTTCCAGTGACCTGCGGCAGTCTCTAACGTTGAGTTCAGGGCAACGTGCTTTCGCAGTGTCCGCTACAGCAACTGAGTCGGCCCGGTATCCGTTGAGGGTTCATAACAACTTCGACATTCGAACGAGTAATTGCGGTATGAACAAGAGCTTTGGCCACCCTGACTCGACGGTCATTCCACGACGTTCGTAGAGTCTGCGAGCCCCCTAATTCTTCGCCGAGACGTCGAGGCAGAGCCGGGTAGCTCCGGTGGCACGGGCACGGTCTTCGATAGAGTCGATCAAGGTGGAGCCGACGCCTTCGCCGCGCAGTTCCTTGTCGACAGTGACAGCCAGAAGGTAGAAATCCCCATCGGCGAGGTTGTCGAAAACTCGCCGGAATGGTGCACAACATATTGCTACGCGCACCATTCGCAAGGCACGGCGTCCTGGAGCCAGCTTCAGTGGCTGGCGCGAAGAACGACGATGCTGCTCGGCAGTATAACCTAGGGCCATTCCAACGATGACTTTGCCACGTTCGGCAAAGATCACGTTTTGGTGGGAGAAGTCGTGGTCGAGTTGGGTGTACGCTGTGGCGATTATGTCCGAGACCTGCCGACCGAGCATGATACGGAAGAAGCCCTCG
>CBFDDG010000840.1:0-1529 GCA_965603505.1 uncultured Phycisphaerae bacterium
GGCTCCCGAACCGCGTGTCACACCAAGACCCTGGGGCCCGAAAACCGCAGCGGGCAGGGTGTGAATGTCGGTCGATAACGCTATCGCCTCTACCCTCAGGCTTGCGGCCGTCGGCCCAAGAACTCTGTCCCGCCGGTTGCACGGACAAAGCCGGTCTGTTATACTGATTTCGAGCCAGTGGGCAGGCGACGCCGGCTGGTCTGGGAATGTGCTTCAGAGGGTCCGGCGTGGGCGCTGAATAGACTGATGCCCGTTACGATGCTTCACAATCCTGTTGAGAGGAGGACTATCATGTACAAGAAATGCCTTGTCCCTGTGATCTTGACTTCGGTTCTGCTATTGACCGCAGGCCCGGGCCGTGCGGAACTGGTCGGCCACTGGCGGCTGGATGAATCAGGCGGAACGATGGCGGCGGACGACTCCGGCAACGGAAACGACGGCACCCTCCAAGGCGGTCCGCAATGGGTGGCCGGTCAAGTCGGCGGCGCCCTGGAGTTCGACGGAGTCGATGATTACGTTGACTGCGGCAATGACGCGGTCTTCGATATTACAGAACAGATCACACTTTCGGTTTGGGTCAACGCCAATGACATGCTCAACAGTCAGCACAATCCGTGGCTGGGCAAAGGCGACAACACGTACGCGATCAAACACCAGTCCAACAATAACCTGGAGTTCTTTGTCTATGACGGCGATTGGCACTCGACTCAATATTCCACCGAACTTGCCTCACTGAACGGCGAGTGGCACCACATGGCCGGGACGTTCGACGGAACGGAACTCAAGTTCTACCTTGACGGACAGGAAGCAGCCACCCTGGCTTTTGCCGGAACGATCGGAACCGCCGCTCACGCTGTCACGCTTGGAAACAACTCCCAACAGTCCGGCCGTTTCTTCGACGGGATGCTTGATGACGCGCAGATCTACAACGAGGCGCTGCCGGCCGAGGAGATCCAGGCGCTGATGCAGCCCGAGCCTGTCGCCCGTGCCATGGGGCCCAGCCCGGCGAATGGCAGCATCCATGAAGACACCAAGGCAGCGCTCGAATGGAGGCCGGGCGCCTTCGCGAGCTCGCACAACGTGTACTTCGGCGAGACCTTCGACGAGGTGGATCAAGCCCTGGTGGAAGCGATTTCCATGACAGAGGCATCCCTCAATACGCGCGACATGCCCGCGTACGCAGGCGGGCTGATCCCCGGCCAGACCTACTACTGGCGAGTGGATGAAGTCAACGATCTGAATCCGGAGAGTCCCTGGACAGGCGATGTGTGGAGCTTCCGTGTGCGACCTCTGACCGCCTGGAATCCCGCGCCCGCCGATGGCATCCCGTACGTCCACCCGGACCAGGAACTAACGTGGGAACCCGGTCTGAGCTACATCTTCCACCAGGTGTTCTTCGGCGAAACGTTCGAGGAGGTCGAAAGCGCCACGGGCATGGGCTATATGACCCTGGAGCCCATTTACGACCCCCCGCCCTTGGAGATCGGAAAGACCTACTACTGGCGGGTCGACGAGTTTACCGGCGCGAT
>CBFDDG010000841.1:0-1528 GCA_965603505.1 uncultured Phycisphaerae bacterium
TTCGACGTCGGCGAGGCGGGGGGGTATCACTATTTTGTGATGGAGTACGTCGAGGGAAAGACGATTGCGGATGATTTGGTGGATGGGAATGTCTTTGGCGAGGCCGAGGCGCTTGATATCATTATTCAGGTCGCACATGCGCTCGCACATGCACATGCGTGCAGCTTGATTCACCGCGATGTTAAGCCGAAGAATATCATGATCAGTAAGAATGGGACGGTGAAGCTTGCTGATATGGGGCTGGCGCGTGAGACGACGGATATCGAGGCCGCGCAAAGCGAGGCCGGCAAGGCTTACGGCACGCCGTACTACATCGCGCCGGAGCAGATTCGAGGCAAAATCGACATCGACGGCAGAGCCGACATCTACGGCCTCGGGGCAACGCTCTATCACATGCTGACCGGCCGAGTGCCGTTTATGGCGGAGGATTCGGCTGATGTTATGCGGAAGCATCTGCGCGAAAAGCTGGTTCCGCCGGACCACATCAATACTGCGCTTTCGGCGGGAGTCTCTGAGGTTGTTGAGATTATGATGGCCAAGCGTCGGGAGAATCGCTACAAGAACATCGAGGAGCTCTTGCGGGATTTAGAGGCCCTGCGCAACGGCCAGCCCCCGCTTCAGGCCCACAAAAGGTTCGATGTCTCGATGTTCGAGCAGTTGGAGAAGGGAGACGTCGTTGAAGTCAAGGAAAAGGTTTACCAGGAAGAGACCATCGCCAATTACCGGATGGCGGTATTGGTTTTAAGCGCGGTCGCGGCGGCGTTTTTCCTGGTCATTCTTCTACTTCTCCTGCTCAGAAAATAAAATCGTCATCCCGCGAAAGCCGGGACCTAATCAATAATCGTTAATCCATAATCATTGCTCATTAGCTTATGCCCCGAGGCGGCGCACATTTTTCTTCCGAGGAGCTGGTTCGCGTCCTCAGCCATTACGACGTCGGCGTCATTCATCAGATCAAGTCCCTGTCCGGCGGCAATCCCCGCGCGCCCAAAATGGTCGTCGTCTCCGAGCAGGGCAAGTTCCTCCTGAAGCGTCGCCCCCGCGGCAAGGACGACCTCTACCGCGTCGCCTTCGCCCACGCCGTCCAGTCCCATCTTGCCGGCAAAGCCTTCCCCGTCACCACCCTTATCGCCACGCGCTCCGACAACAATTCAATCCTGAAAATGAACAGCCACATATACGAGTTCTTCAAATTCGTCTCCGGCGCTCGTTACGACGGCTCGCCCGAATCGACAATCGATGCCGGCCGGCAATTAGCCAACTTCCACCGCCACCTCGCCGATTTCGCCCACGAATTCAAGCCGCTCCAGGCCAGCTTCCACGATTCATCGACCGTTCGCACACACCTGCGGACCATCGGCACCGACCGTACGGCCATGCCCAACGGCAAATCCCAGGCCGCCGCCGAGGCCCTGACGGTCCTCTACAACGAATCGAGCATCCAGGCCAACCAATTGGGCTTCGATTCCTGGCCCCAGCAGGTCATCCACGGCGACTGGCATCCGGGCAATATGCTCTTTTCCAACGG
>CBFDDG010000842.1:0-1507 GCA_965603505.1 uncultured Phycisphaerae bacterium
TGACGGCATCGTCGCCCTCGCCCACCGTGATGCTCGCGATGCCGGCCGGGTCCAGACCTTGAATGAGATAGGTGGGGCCCGACGGCTTCGCCCGTCCGCCCGTCGAGAGACGCGCCTGCACGACCGCCCACAAAACCATCGCCGCGGCCACCGCGGCCAATATGCCAAGCGTTCGGTTATTCATCGATACTACCCCTAATGGTATTGATGACTTACGATTTACTATTTACGATTTGCGGTCACGTGGACCACGCGTTATCTCAGTCGTAAATAACAAATAGTAAATAGTACATTCCTCACGCATCACTGGCGTGACTGATGTAGTGACGCCTGCGGGCACTGCGCCAGATACCCAACACCACGGCGACCACCATAATGACACCGGGAATGGCCGCCATGTTGATTAGCTCCAGACGGTTGCCCAGTTCGTCGGTTCGCTCGCGGCGTTTCGCCTTGATCTCCCGCAACTGCCGCTGGGCCTTGCGGATGTTCGCCTCCAGCTCCCGCTTCTTCTCAACGATGGTGCTGCCCAGGATTTCCTGCTGGTCCTGCTCCTTCGCGGACGCGACAAGGCTCTGCAACTCAACATTGAACCCTTCGATCTGGGCATTGACCAGCGAGATTTCGTCGGCCGTCTCCTTCTCAGCCTCCTGCTCGATCTCATCCACCACGACGAACGGACGCTTGAAATTCCCTCGCGACCGGATCGAAATGAGATCGCCCGAGCCGCTCAGGTCCTCGATGGTGTTCATCAGCAGCGCGCTGTTGTCGCCGACGACGGCTTTGGCACCAAAGAACGTGGGAGAGTACGCCATCTGGTCGCTGATAAAATCCACGTCGGAGAAAACCACCACGGCACACTCCTCGCTCGCCTCGGCCAGACCGGTCAGATGCTTCTTCACCGTCATCGTTTCGTTGGGATCGTTCGGGTCACTCTCTTTGACTTCGACCTCGATCCCCTCGGGGAAACTGCTCTTGAAGCGTCCGGACACGAGATAGCCCATGCTGACGGGCGCCGTGCCGTCGCTAAAGTTGCTCATGAGCTTGGCCGGGTCGGGGAACATGACCTCGAAGGGACTGCTCACTTTCCAGGCGTTTCCGCGATCCGTGGTCATGACCAGCGGGGTCCGCTGGGTCTGGGGCGATTCATCGGATTTCTTATCCTCCGGCTGATTTGCATCCGCCGGTTGGGTCTGGCCGGCCTGCAGCTCGACCTCGCGCAGAACGCCGGCGAACAGCATCCGAACCTGGTTGAGATCCGTCGTGATGACGCTGTCGTCATTGAAGCACTCCGGTGTCAGCAGGAGATAGCCGATGATTTTCTCCATCCGTTGATTTCGGCTGACGGAGGCCTCGACCGCCAGCGCCCTGTCGCCGGAGAACGTATTCTCCGGCATCTCCAGGCCCCAGGTCTGCAACAGCCGCTCCAGGTTCGAGCCCTGGTCCTGCTGCGTCATCTGCATGGGATTTCGCTGCGGCCGATCCGCCATGCAGTGCGGGTCGACCA